>CAZGXU010000033.1:6540-23183 GCA_964530075.1 uncultured Thermotogae bacterium | reverse complement strand
AGGCAACGATCCCGTTTCGAGTACTTTTTTGGTGAGGCAATGCGCTCCCTTGACACCTGCGAGCCTTCCGGCTAGGGTGGAGCATCCTATCGGGAAGAGGTGGTCGTGATGACCGAGCAACCACGGACCGCGCGCAACGGGTCGATCGGGTTCGCGCACCGGAATCGAGCCTCCCTCTTCCGTCTCTCCAATCAGGACGTCCCGCACGGGGCGCACCGCTGAGTTCTCGGCCGGCTGGCCGGCCGACATCCGTTGTAGAGAGTTCCAGCAACAACCTGTGTTTCGGAATGCCAGGCATTCCTGATTGGAGGACATCATGCGTTTGACAAGCGACACAGAACGTCTTGCCGTGCTGCGAATCAAGAGCGAAATCGTCCGTTCGGCCGGGGAGTACCTTCGTGAGCAGGGATTCATCGAGATCCTGCCGGTCCTCCTCTCCCCGATCACCGACCCGCTTCACCACGAGACGTACGGCGGAGCGGTCGACTTCTACGGGCGTCCCTACCAACTGACGAAGAGCATGATCCTGCACAAGCAGATCTCGCTGCTGACCGCTCCGAGGATCTTCTGTTTCTCACCGAACGTCCGGATGGAGCCGGCCGAGCGGGCCTCCTTCGGGAAATACCTCGCCGAGTTCGTCCAGCTCGATCTCGAGGTCCGAGACGCGACGCGCGACGACGTCATCGCCGTCGGCGAGGGGCTCGTCGTCCGTGTCTTGCGTGACGTGTCGGGGCGCTGCGCGGGCGAACTGCGGACCCTCGGACGCGAGCTGCGCATCCCCGTCGCGCCGTTCGATCGGATCCGGTTCGCCGACGCGGCGCAGCGGTTCGGGGAGCCGTTCGACGACGCCCTCTCGGCGGCGCTCGACGCGCCGGCCTGGGTGATCGACTTCCCGCGGCGCGTTCGGGAGTTCTACGATCGGGAGGATCCGGAGCGTCCAGAGGTCCTCCTCGACATGGACCTCGTCTACCCGGAGGGGTTCGGCGAGGCCCTCTCGGGAGGGGAACGCGAGGTCGAGTCCGACCGGATCCTCGATCGCCTCCGACGGGACGGGCTGCCGCGGAAGCAGTTCGCGCTCTACCTCGACTACGCCGACAGAGGGCTGCCGCGCTGCGCTGGTTTCGGGATTGGGATCGAGCGGCTCACCCGGTACGCCTGCGGGCTCGACCGGATCGAGGACGCGCGCCTGTTCGCCAAGGCACCGGGGGACACCGACGCGATCTGACGCAGCGGCGGGTCCGCCGCTGTGCGGGCACGCGCGGATGAGCGGACAGGGCGGGGGCGCTTCGGATCGCCTCGGCTCGCGCTTCCGCCCCGTCAAGTGGGCGAGGAAGGACGAACTCCTCACCTCCGCAGCGGCAGGCGCTTCTCCAGCCACGTCTCGACGTCGCTCAACACGTCTGCGTGCTCGGGCTCGTTGTAGATCTCGTGGTGAAGCCCGTCGTACACCTTCAGCGTCCTGTCGGCGGAGGAGACCGCGCGGTAAAACCTCTCGGCGCCGTCCGGAGGGACCAGCCGGTCCTCGCTTCCCTGCAGCACGAGGAGCGGAAGCTCGATCCGGGACGCCTCCGCAGCGACGCGCCACATCGCCTTGAGCATCTCGCATCCGAGGCGCGCGGTCGTTTTCCCCGTGTGGACCAGCGGATCGTTGACGTAGGCCTCGACGACGGCCGGATCGCGGGAGACGCCGGTCGCGTCGACGCCGGCCACTCCGAGCTTCGGCGCCAGGACCGAGAGGATCCGGCTCAGGAGGACGGCCAGCGGGGAGACGTTGTCGGGGACCCTCACCAGCGGCCCGGAGAGGATCGCCCCGGCCAGGTCGGCCTGGTGATCGAGCAGATAGACGGCGCCGATCAGCGCACCGAGACTGTGGCCGACCATAAAGATCGCCCGGTCCGGCTGCCACCCGCGGATCATGTCGATGTACGCCTCGAGCACGTCGATGAAGTCGTCGAATCGCTCGACGAAGACCCGCGCGCCGCCCGACTTGCCGTGCCCGATGTGGTCCACGCCGTAGACGGCATAGCCGAGCGGGACGAAGTGGTCGACGACGTTGTCGTAGCGTCCGCAGTGCTCGGCCAGACCGTGGACGATCAGCAGAACGGCCTTCGGATCGCCCTCCGGCAGCCAGGATCGGTGACAGATCTCGACGTTGCGGGGGCCTTTGAAGAAGCCTTCGTGATGCCTCATGCCCCCGTCCTCCGTTCAGTCCGTCGGATCATGCTTCCCGTCCCAGCCCTTGGAGCGTTCCACGGCGCGGTTCCAGTCGGCGAGGAGCCTTTCTCGCGTCTCGCGGGACATATCGGGGAGGAAGCGTCGCTCCGCCTCCCACATCTCGCTCACCGCTTCGGCGTCCTCCCAGAGCCCGACGGCGATCCCGGCGGCGTACGCGGCTCCGAGCGACGTCGTCTCCAGGTTCTTCGGCCGGACGACGGGAATCCCGAGGACGTCGCTCTGGAACTGGCAGAGGAAGTCGTTCCGTGCCGCTCCGCCTCCCACGCGGAGCTCCTCGATCGGGTGGCCGACGTCGCGCTCCATCGCGCGGACCACGTCGTGCGTCTGATAGGTGATCGACTCGAGCGCGGCGCGGACGAGATGCGCCGCGCGCGTCCCGCGGGTGATCCCGACGATCAGCCCCCGTGCGTCGGCGTCCCAATGTGGAGCCCCCAGCCCCGCGAGCGCGGGGACGAAGACCACTCCGCCCGTCGAGTCGACGGATTCCGCGAGCGCCTGCGGGTCGGCCGGCGGAGCGATGACGTCGTGGAGCCACTGGACGGCCGCGCCGGCGACGAAGACGGAGCCCTCGAGCGCGTACGAGACCTGCCCGTTGGAGGCCGTTCGCGCGATCGTGGTTAGCAACCCGGATCGACTGCGCGGGCGGGCCCGCCCCGAGTCCGTCAGCAAGAAGGCGCCGGTCCCCCACGTCACCTGCGCCTTCCCCGGGGCCGTGATCCCCTGTCCGAACAGGGCCGCCTGCTGATCACCGAGGACGCCGGCGATCGGGACGTCGACCCCCAGGCCCAGATCGGGCCCGATCCGTCCGAAGACGGACAGGCTGGGGCGAACCTCCGGAAGGGACGCCCTCGGGATCCCGAACAGGGAGAGGAGCTCGTCGTCCCACTCCCGCCGGCCGATGTCGAAGAGGATCGTGCGCGAGGCGTTCGTGTCATCGGTCGCGTGCTCGCCGGTGAGATGCCAGAGGAGCCACGCGTCGACGGTGCCGAAGAGCGCCGTTCCGCGCTCCGCCCGCGCGACGAGCCCCGGCACGTTCTGCAGGAGCCACTCGAACTTCGTCGCCGAGAAGTAGGGATCGGGCCGAAGCCCGGTCCGTTCGCGGATGAGTCGGGCCGATCCGCCCTCGGACAGTTCGCGGCATCGCCTCGCCGTTCGTCGGTCCTGCCAGACGATCGCGGGATGTAGCGGCCGCCCCGTCTCTCGGTCCCAGGCGACGGCCGTCTCGCGCTGGTTGGTGAGGCCGATCGCTAAGAGAGACCGGGTGCGCCCGTCGGATCGAGCGAGGACGTCGCGGAGGACGTCGAGCGTCGCCTCGAGGATGAGATCCGGATTCTGCTCGACCCACCCGGGCCGCGGCGTCACGATCGGAAGCTCGCGGTAGGCGTCGCCGATGGGGTGCGCGCTCCCGTCGAAGAGCACGCCTCGGACGCCCGTCGTGCCGACGTCGATGGCCCCGACGATCCCCTGTTTCACGCCTTCCTCCCGTGCCGACGCGATCGGACGTCCCGATCCGTTTTCAGAGCGAGTCTAGCATATCCAGGGGGACGCCGATCGAGGGGACCGTCGGACACCCTCGCGGAGGCCGAACGTCGCGGGGTCCTGGCCCGCCGTTCAGTCGAGCGCGTCCTCACTGCGCGGCCGATAGCCGGCGTCCTCGAATGCGAACCCGGCTTCGAACACCCGGACGCATGCCCCGACGACCTCGGGATCGAAGAGGGTCGAGCGCCGCTCGCTGATGTGGCCCATGACGTTGCCGATCGCCATCGCCGCGCGATACGGGCGGTGGGAAGCGAGCGCCTCGACCGTGTCCGCCACGGCGAGGATCCTCGCCTCTAGGAGGATCCTGTCCTCCTTCAATCCCGCTGGGTATCCCGAGCCGTCGAGCCGCTCGTGATGCTGCAGGACGATGTCGGCGACCGGCCATGGGAAGCGGATCTCCTTCAGGATGTCGTAGGCCACCATCGGATGAGCCTTGATCAGGGAGTACTCGGTCTCGGACACCCCGTACGGCTTCGTGAGGATCTCCGCGGGGATCGCGATCTTCCCGATGTCGTGGAGGATGCTCGCCACCCTCAGACCCATCCTCCGCTTCTCGGCCAACCCCAACTCATCCGCGATCGCGCAGGCGAGTTGTGTGACGCGGCGTTGGTGTCCGGCCGTGTAGGGATCGCGGGATTCGAGGGTGGCGATCAAAGCGTCGATGGCGCCCTCGTAGGCCCTCCTCAGCTCTTCCCTCGTGCTCACGTGTCCCGAGATGTCCTGAACCGAGCTGACCCCGAACCGGAAATCTCCCTCGCGGCTGAAGAAGAACGTCGTCGTCGCCAGGCCCGGGACGACGTCTCCGTTCTTCTTGATGAACCGCTTCTCGATCGTGTAGGAGGGCCTCCGTCGGTTCATGAGGTCGTGGAGGAGTGACATCTCCGTCTCGTAGTCCTCCGGGTGACTGATCAGCGTCAAGGCCTCCGCGGCGGGGATCTTCTCCAGGTCCCCCTTCTCGTATCCGACGAAGTCGGAAAACGCCCGGTTCACAACGAGGGGGATGTCGTGGCTTCGGATGAAGGCCATGCCGATGGAGACGCCCTCGAAGCAATCCCGGAACACCTCCTCGGCGTTCCCAAGTTCCTCGGGCCATTCGTCCTGCCCGCTGCACTTCTCGATGTTGTGAAGCGCGAGGCCGACCCCGGCGGCGACGTCCGACAAGAGGACGCGCTCGTTCGGGTCCGGATTGGAGCCCGCAGGAGCCGACACGGACAGGTGGCCGTAGTTCCGCCCGGCGTGTTCGATGGGGAACACCATCTCCTCGTGGTCCCCGCTTCCGTCCTCGACAGACGGGTCCGCTTCGTTGTCCGCCGGGCCGGCCTCGGCGGCGAGCAGGGCGTTCCCGCTCTCGTCGCGAAGGGCGATTCGGGCGGACCGGTAGCCGCCCGTCGCCGTGAGGTGATCGCAGACCGTCTGCGGAAGGGTTCCGCATCCCCGTTGATCGACGGCACATCGGCCCGCGTGCCAGATCGATTCGAGGACGCCGATCAGATGCCCCGTCCTCTGGGCCGCGCGTTCCAGGGCTTCGATGCGCCGCTTCAGCTGTGCCGAGTCGTCTTCCGGATGGGTCTCGATTGCAGCCTCCGTCCCCATGGCGGGTCCCCCAGAGCCACGGCCGTCCGTTCGAATCGGGAGGACCCAGGAGTCCCCATGCACCGTCCGCCAGCGGACGAGGATCATGCTCCGTTCATGGGGATTATTGGTTATAGGATGGAAATGTAGACAACCACGAAAGAGAGGAGAAACAAACCGCTTGACGGTATGTTACGTCGGAACGCGCGTTCCGACGACGGGAAGAGCAAGGGCGCCCCGGATCGTCGGCTGAGTTCCCCCTCAAGCCTTAGGCACCACCCGGTGGTCGCACGTTGTGTGTCAGGTCCCTACCCGAGCCGGGGCGCCGATGGAAACCGCACCAGTCTATCATGCTGTTAACGGTTTGTCAAGTTTTGGGTGATCTAGGTCTGTCTATCGCTGTCTATATGTCTCTTAGGGACTAGATGTAGGCCAAAGAAGGCCAATGAACAATCACAGTATACTGACAGTCACATCATGCCGCGCAAATACTACCGCATCGTCTCAGCGAAGGACGCCGTGCGGAGGGCACGGATCGTCGCCGGATTCACCTCGGCGGAGCTCGCCGAGGCGATCGGGATCTCTCGCCCCATGCTCTCGTCGATCGAAAACGGCGCGGGGACGAGCGTGAAAACGGCGCACAAGATCGCCAATACCGTCGGAAGGCCGTTCGAGGAGTTGTTCGAGGTTCAGGACGCGCGATAGGCCAAGGCGCGGAGCGGGATCCGTCGTGGATCTCGGCCCGATCGCGTTCACAACGCAAAGAAAGCGCTTTTACCCCTCGTTCTCCGGTGGCGCTTCGGCCCCGTGGCCGAGGAGATCGGCGATGTTCGCCTTCGGATCGAGGATCGGCTCGATCAACGGGGTGGCGCACGTCATCAACGTGGTCACGCCCGGTCCGTGGCCGGCGAGCAGGCAGTCGCTGTGGACGACGATCCCGATCGTCACCGCCCCCTTTCGGTAGGTGCGGCCGTATCGATTGTCATGGTCCATCAGCGCGACGAAGTCGCCGAATCGGATCGCGTCCAGCCTGTACTCCTCCACGGTCTCGGGATCGCTGGTCATGATGTCGTAGTCGCCGGTCCCGGGTTGGGTCGCGCCGACGCCGGACCCCATGCACGCGGCGGGGACGATCGTCGTGACGGGGACGCGCAGCTTCCCGCCGGACTCCTCGATCTTCATCTTCTTCAGCAGGTCGGGATCGAGGTTGAACAGCGCGACGTCGGGGTAGTCTGTCAGCTTCAGCCCCTGACCGCGGCCGCGGATGATGATCTTGTCGTCGTAGCTGAGCTTCTCTTTGACCGAGCGGGGAAACTCGACGATGACGTGCTCCGAACCTCCGTGATGGCCGATCGCGTAGCCGGTGCTGTTCTTCGCGCTGCCGGAGATGATCTTCGCCTCGTTCCCGGCGCAGGCGTAGAGCTGAAGCGAGACGTTCGGATGCTCGAACGGCTTCTTCGTATCGGCGGTGCAGCTGACGCTCGGCTCGACGTGGTCGCCGGCCCAGCCGAACGCCGGGTCGCCGACGGAGACGTTGACGCTGATCCCGCCGATCGAGGGCAGGATGAACGGCGAACCTTCGCGATCGATCCCCCAACGAGCGCGCGTCTTCGGCGGCCCGGGCTGGCACTGCAGCAGGAACTCGACGACACGGTCTTCGTTGGTCTTGAGCATGATCCCTCCCCTGAATCGAGCGACCTCCGTCCGAAGGTCCCCCGCGCGTCGATTGTACCCGGCCGTCGCTCCGACCGGTACCCGACTTCAGCGGTTTGCCCGATCCGACTCCCTTCGCTACGCTTCGCATCGACGGATCATCCGAGGAGGGCGGCGATGGCGAACAGCCTCTACGAGCGGATCTACGATGTCGTCGGCCGGATTCCGGAGGGGAAGGTGGCGACCTACGGGCAGATCGCGCATCTCGCGGGGATCCCCAAGGGTGCGAGGCAGGTCGGCTACGCGATGGCGGCGCTCGGCCGGGGAAGGCCGAGGCCGGACGTACCGTGGCATCGCGTCGTCAACGCCAAGGGTGAATCGAGCATCGGCGGCGAGCAGATCACCCGCCTCGAGGCCGAAGGCGTCGCCTTCAACGAGAAGGGCCGGATCGATCTGAAGGTGTACGGATGGTCGGAGTACGAGGAGGAGGCGTTCTTCGGATGAAGCGACCGATCGTGTGCCAGATCCTCGGTGTCGCGATCCTCGCGTCGGCAGTCCTTCTTGTCGGCTGCTTCGGCCCGGTCACCCGGCCGGTCGCCGACTTCGTCTGGTGCCCGGACGGCTCGTCCGGGAATCTCGACTACTGGTTCACGTCGACCTCGACGACGGTTCCGAATCACTGGATCGAGTCCCTCCGCTGGGAGTTCGATGACGGGACTCCGCCGCTCGAGGCCGGATGGGACGTGCACCACCGGTTCGGCGAGGAAAGGGTCTACCGGGTCACCCTCACGGTTCGGGACGATCGAGGCGTCTCGGGGACGGTGACGAAGGAGGTTCCGGTCGCGATGGCGGCGTTCGTCCACCCGGGGTGGCTGCTGACGCTCGGCTGGCCGGCGCGAGTGACCGGCGTGGTGCAGAACCGCTCCGACGAACGGCTCGATTCCGTGATCGTCAAGGCGAAGTTCTACGACGCCGACGGGGTTCGACTGTCCGACGGGACGTGCGAGATCACCGATCTCGACCCGGGGGAGAAGGCGGAGTTCTCGATCACGGCGGTGGAATACTCGACCCGGATCTTCCACGCGACGGTCGAGGTCGACTCGTTCTCCAGCCACTGCCCGAACGGCTGGCCGGTCTTCGACGACGATGCGACGGATCGCTGACCTTCACCTTCATTCGCACTTCAGTCGGGCGACGAGCCCTCAGATGGGCCTGCCCGATCTCGCGCGCTGGGCCGGCGTGAAGGGGATCGACCTGCTCGGGAGCGGGGATTTCACCCATCCGGAGTGGTTTGCGACGCTGCGGGGGCAACTTCGCGAAGAGCGCGAGGGAATCTATCGCTACGGCGACACCCGATTCCTGATCAGCGGTGAGATCAGCGCCGTCTGGAGCCAGGATGGAAGGCAACGGCGGATCCACCTGGTGATCCTCGCTCCGTCGCTCGATGCCGCGGAGAGGATCAACCGGAAGCTCTCGGCGAGAGGGAACCTCGCTGCCGACGGTCGGCCGATGCTCGGCCTGCCGGCCAAGACCCTGGTCGAGCTGATCTGGGAGGTCGCGCCGGAGGCGTTCGTGATACCGGCCCACGTCTGGACGCCGTGGTACTCGATCTTCGGAGCGAAGAGCGGGTTCGATTCCCTGGAGGAATGCTTCGGAAGCCACGCCGGCCGGATCGCGGCGATCGAGACCGGTCTGTCGAGCGATCCGCCGATGAATCGACGCGTCTCCCGGCTCGATCGACTGACGCTGGTCTCGTTCTCCGACGCCCACTCCCCCGCAAAGCTGGGGCGGGAGGCGACGATCCTCGATCTTCCCGACACGACGTTCCCGGCGGTCGTCGGAGCGCTCGGCAGCGGGATCGGCCTGGTGGGGACGATCGAGTTCTACCCGCAAGAGGGGAAGTATCACTACGACGGGCACCGCCAATGCGGCGTCTCCTGGCATCCGGCCGAGTCGCGAGCGAACGCCGACCGCTGCCCGGTCTGCGGGAAGGAGCTGACGATCGGCGTCCTTCATCGGGTCGAAGAGCTCGCCGATCGAGCGGAGGGAGACGAGGCGACGAAGCGGGATCGCTATTGGAGCCTGATTCCTCTCGTCGAGATCATCGCCCAGGCGCTGGGCGTCGGCGCGAGCACCAACAGGGCGGAGCGCGCCTACGACGCGATGATCGATCGCTTCGGCAGCGAGCTGGACATCCTGCTCGATCGGTCGCTCGCCGAGATCGAGCGCGGCGCCGACGGGCGCGTCGCTGAGGGGATCGCCAAGACGAGGTCCGGCGAGGTGCGCATCGAGCCGGGGTACGACGGCGTATACGGGAAGGTCGAGATTCCGTTCGTCGGGCCTGAGCAGATGACCCTGTTCTGATCAGCTCCCGGCGAGCCCCGCTTCGACCCGCTGACGGATCGCCTCCTTGGTCGGCTCGGGCGCGAACGCGGCGTCGACGCCGGCGAGGACGATCCGCTTCACGACGTCACGGTCGAAGGAGAACGCGCGGACGACGGCCGCGTACTCGTGGGTCAGATCGACCCCCGACATCAATCGGTTGTCGGTGTTGAGCGTGACGGGGATCCCCAGGTCGAGATAGCGTTTGAGCGGATGGTCGGCGTAGCCCTTCATGAAGCCGGAGACCTGAAGATTGCTGGTCGGGCAGACCTCGAGGGGGATCCGGAGCTCGGCGACCCGTTGCTCGACGGTCGGCGCCTTGAACAGGTAGACCCCGTGACCGATCCGAGCGGCCCCGAGGTCGATCGCTTCCTTGATGTGTTCCGGACAGCAGCCCTCCCCGGCGTGGAGCGTGATCGGAACGCCCGCGTCGTGGGCGAGTTCGATCGCCGCGCGATGAATCGTCGGCGAGTAGCCGAGCTCCGGGCCGGCGAGGTCGAAACCGGCGACGCCCTTGCCGCGGAACTGCGCCGCGAGCTGGGCGACCTCCATCGAGCGTTCGGTCGATTCGTCCCTGAGGGCGGTGAGGAGGAGGCCAGCCTCGATGCCGAACGCGTCCTTCGCGCGCTCGCACCCCATGAGTGCGACTTGCACGATGTCGCGCGGGGACAGGCCGCCTTCGGTATGAAGGAGCGGACAGAAGCGGATCTCGATGTAGACCACGTTCTCGTTGGCCGCATCTTCGCACAGCTCGTAGGCGGCGCGCTCCAACGACTCGGCGGTCTGCAACACGCCGATCGTGTACTCGAAGGACTCGAGGTACGCCTCCAGGGATCCCTTCGATCTCGGTACGACGGCCTTCCGCAGATCGACCGATCTCGGGAAGCGACGCTCGGCGGGGAGCCGCTTGGCGAGCTCGAGGAACGTCTTCAGCCGCAACGAGCCGTCGAGATGGACGTGAAGCTCGACCTTGGGAATGCGGCGCAGCCACGAGGACATGTTCCACAGACTCTACGGTCTTTACCCCCCACTGCGCAAATCTATAGAGGTCGCCACAATGATCAGGGTGCGAGCCTCCCGTCAAGGAGGCGGATCGACCGTCGGCACAACGCGGCGATCGCTTCGTTGTGGGTGACGACGAGAACGCTCGCTCCCCGCTCGCGAAGCGCGAGGATCATGCCGATCACCCGGTCGCCGGTCTCCGTGTCGAGGTCCCCCGTCGGCTTGTCGGCGAGGAGCAGCGACGGGGATACGACCATAGCCCTCGCGACGGCGACGCACTGCTCTTCGCCGCCCGACAGCTGCGACGGGAGGTGCTGCATCCGATCGCCGAGTCCGACGTCCTCGAGCGCCCGGATCGCGCGGCGCTTCCGCTCACGCCGCGCCACCCCGGCGTAGCGAAGCGGCAGGGCGACGTTCTTCCACGCGGAAAGCTGCGGAATCAGGTTGTAGCTTTGGAACACGAATCCGATCTCCTCAGCTCTTATTCGCGAGCGCTTGCGATCGGACAACGTCCACGGATCGGTGCCGTCAAGACGGACGGAGCTGGACGTCGGCTCATCGAGCGTGCCGATCAAGGTGAGGAGCGTCGTCTTTCCTGAGCCGGACGGCCCTTGGATCGCCAGCGTCTCGGCCCGCTCGACGGTGAAGCTGACGTTGTCCAGCGCTCGAACCTCCTGCGACCCGCGGTGGAACGTCTTGACGGCGTGTTGGACTTCGATCATGTCACTGCCTCCCAGTACGGATCGTTTCAGCGGGGTCGAGTCGGGCCGCCCACAACGCGGGGATACCGCCGCCGATCGACGCGGCGACAAGGACGGCGAGCGCCGTCCAGAGAACCCAGACAGGGCGGACCGTTAATGCTGTACCGGACATCCGGCTCACGGCGCCCAGCGCGAGGATCGACAGCGCGAAAGCAAGTGCCCCCGCCGGGATGCTCGTCCAAACCGCAGGAGCAACGGCCGCAAGGAACGTTCGCAGTCGAGTCTGTCCCAGCGTCCTGTGGATGCCGAAGCTGTGCCACGAGCTGAGGGTGCGCGTCCACGACAGGCTGAGGATCCCTCCGATGCTGACGAGCGCAGCGAGCGCGGCGAGAACGAGAAACCCGGAGACCATTCGAAACAGGAACGCGGCGAACACGCCGTACGCTGCAACGGAGCCTTCGACGACGGCCGGCGCAGCGCCCGGATGACGCTCATGCAGTTGCCGTGCGATCAGTTCGGCCACGCTCACGGGATCGGCCGCCGCCGATAGATGGGCCCACAGGATGTGTTCGCCAACCAGTTCTGGCAGTGAACCCTGTGGTACCAGAACCACCGCGTCCGGCGCGATCGTCGGTCGTGTGGTGGGAGGCACCAGCGCGCGACAGAGGCCGACAACCGTGAACTCCGTGCCCTCGATCGCGATCGAGTCCGCCACAGGGTTCTCGTCCTCGAACAAACGATCAGCGACGGATGCCCCGATCAACACGACGCGGGCTCCGCCGGCATACTCCTCGGTGGTGGGCAGTCGCCCGGCCGATAGCGTCGCCGGCACCCACGGCCGACCGATCGAGTACAGCCCGAGGACGTCCACTAGCATGCTGGAGGACGCCGATCGGACCGTGCGCCTCGACCGGACCTCGCCCGTCACGACGTCGACCCCACCGACCGCCGCGATCGCCTCGGCATCGTCCCTTTCCAACGCGTATTCGGGTAGGAAGCTTAGCGTCTGGCCGGCGGGTCCCGAACGCACGGACAGGACGTCGGCGTCTATGGGCCCGGACGCCTGAGCCCACAGAGAACGCATGTGATCGGAGAACGCGACGAGGAACAACACGGCGCCGATTCCGATGGCCAGTGCGAGGACCGTCAGCGCGTACTCGACTAAGAAGGTTTGCTGACCCCGTGCCGCCTCCATCCGGATGGCAGTCATCGGTGATACCGCTGCCGCGCGCAGACCCAAGTACGCGCCCACGCCCAGCGCGTGCAGAGATAAGATCCCCAGCCCTGCGAAGTGGAGCGCCCCGAAGCGAAGCGGCACTGCAAGAAATCGGCCTAGCATCGGCATGACCGATGCGGCGAACGTCGCGCCAACGCCTGTCGAGCAGGCAGTCAGCAGAGCAAACCGGCCCAGGGCGGCGAGCGCAATGTGTCGGCGCGTCGCGCCGAGCGCGCGGTGAAGGCCGCCGTGATGGCTACTGCGCCGCACGATGTCACTGCCAACGACAATCGACAGCAACGCACTGAGGACGACGAACAGAACGGCCGCCACATCGAGAAGCTGCGATGTTCGTTCCCCGCGTGAGATCACACCGCGGTACACGTCGCTCATCTCGCGGATCCGACCGCGGCCGGCGAACATCTCCGACAGCTCGGCGATGGCGTCGTCGATTCGGGATCGTTGGACGTGGATCCAGATCATGTCGAACGGCGCGCTTGGTCGCCCCATCCGAGCGGCCATCGCCTCGACCGGGAGGAAGACCGACGTGTTGAGTGCGCTGTCCGCCCGCCGATCTTGGATCGGCACATACGCTAGCGTGCCGATCACCGTGTACTGCTGCGTGCCCGTGTCGAGGACACGACCGACAGCATCTCCGTCGAACAGCGCCGCTGCCACGTCGTAACCAAGGATTGTAGCGTTCTCGTCCGCCGCTTCGAATGGCCGTCCGCTGGCCAGGGGGATCTTGCGGGTGTCGAAGTACGAGGGTGTCACGCCCACGTAGGTGAGCGTGTAGTGCTCACGCGGATTGCTGAGCAGATACTCGGCAGTGTCGGCAGCGGCGGAAGCGACGTAAGGGAGCTCGAGAACGGACCGCAAATCCGCCTCCGCGAAGCCGTCGTGATTCTCTGGCAGCGTCTCCAGTCGAAGCCGGTCCGCGCCCACCGACTCCACGACTCGATCGAGTTCGCTGCTGATGCCGACATGTGCGGCGATCGCGATGATCACACCGAAGGAAACGCCGATCAAGCCCAGGACCAACGCGCCGTACTGGAGGAGGACGAACCAGCGACCTTCGAGCGTGGCAGACGCTCTCACGGTTGGGTCGACTCTGGCGGCCTGAGAGCCTCATCGAGCCGCGCCCGCAGCATCGACAGGGTCGGATAGCAGGTAGAGAGGGGCTCACCGTTCTGGTAGACCGTGTCATTCGCTCCCGGAATGACGTCTACCAGATTGCCACCTGCGTCGTACAACCCCCACGACGGTAGCGGCGCATCTCCCAGCCCGAGGGCTCCCGAGTGGCGACCGTCCCTGTCCCATGCGACGGGAAAGGCGGCCGGGAGAGCCTGCATGGAAGCGGCCAAATCCTCCGCCCGACGCTCCGCGTACAGCTGTCTTCCCTCCGGCGTCGCCGGCAGCTCCAGGATCGCGGCTTGTCTCTCCTCGCTGAAAAGCGAGAGATGGGCCCGTCCGATCTCCGCGGCGGCGGCGACAGTGGAATCGGTCAGCGAATACGAGAGGCCAACCACGTTTACACGGCCGGAGTACTCAGCGGCGAGGGTCGAGGTCACCTCGGAGCAGAGACGACAAGGCGGGCATCCGGCCGAGAAGCGGTAGACGAGCGTGGGACGTCCGGGCATCAGGGGCTCGATCACGTCCGCTCCGCCTTCTGCGTACGTCAGTTCCAGGTCCAGCGGGCTTTGCGCGACGCGCAGTGGGTGGACCATCGAGAACGCGGAGGCCGGATCTGGGAGAACGTCCTCTCGGGCGTAGGTCTGCAATGTCACGAGGATCGGCGTGGCGCTCGTGACGCGAAGGCCGCTTTGTCTGATGAGGATCGTGCCGTCCGGCCCGATCAGGAACCCGAAGCCGCCCGTCCCGCGTTCGAGTACGGCGGACGAGAAGAGCGCCCCATCCGCGTCCACTCGTACGGCGATCACCGGGTCGAGAACCGCTCGGACATCCTCGGCCAGCGCGTCATCGACATAGCCTCCAAGCACCAGGACCAGATCTAAACCGTGCAGCGTCCCGGCCCATTCGGAAAGGAGCGCGAGGGGGAACGACCGCTCGGGGTCGAGCCCCGATTCGGGGACCTCAAGTGAAGTACACGAAGCTTCCCCGAGATGCCGGACCCTGCTCGTCGTCCACCACCATCCAGCGTGCGTCGGCCCCTTCGGGCAGACCCTGATAGACCCGATCGTGCGTATCCGCGTAGTTGGCTCGGCGAAGTGCCTCGACCGAGTACGGCAGTGCGCCGGTCTGGATCGTGCCAACGCATTCGGAACACCCGGAGAGCCCGGAACACGCGGGCTGCAGCGGATGATGACCCACGATGCAGCCCCTTCCAGCACCGCGATGACCAGCGCTGCCGGCACGATCCTCTTCCAGTGTCTTGCCGTCAGTCGCAGCAGAAATCGCACTTGGCAGTCTCCCATTGGATGGCCCAGCACTCCCAGAACCAGTGGCAGCACCAATACTTGTCGCACCGTCCCTGGCAGTGCAGGTCCAGGTCATCCATACAGAGACCGCACGAGCAGTCATTGTAGTCGATCCAGCCAATGTACTCGCAATCCCCATCGCAGGAGTCGGAGCACACGTCGCAGGTTGGAGCGCTCAACGGGGTGACGTTAGTAACGAGCACAACCGCGAGGACGAGGAGGCCGATCCAAGTCTTCCGTTTCATTTCTCACCTGAGATCCGAACTCAAAGCTACATACATCATAGCCAGAACTTATGACGACGTCAACAGACTCAGAAGAGAACCTGCGACGAGATGCGGTCGTCTTCACGGGCGGCCGACCACAGCGGTCTCTGCGGGATGACCGTCCCGTGCAGTGGCTATCCGCGCATCCTGCGGCGGGCGGAGCCCACCTTCCGTCGAAGACCGTCGGTCACGCCGCGGCGGTCGTCGATCTTGATCGACAGGGAGACGCGGTTACAGCTCTGTAGGAGTTTGTCGCGGCAGGCCTTGATCACACCCATCACCTCGTCCCAGTCCCCCTCGAGGTTGGTCCCCATGGCGTGATTCTCGTAGGCGACGCCGCTCGCCTCGACGATCTCGAACGCCTGCGCGACGTGCGCGCTCAGGCTCTCCCCGACGCCGATCGGGACGATCGAGAACTCGGCGATCATGTCCACCTCCTTCCAGTCGGGCTCTCCGGGCCGATCTTGGTCCGAACGCCGCCTCGCGTCGGTGATCCGCACGCTCTTGCGCATGGGGAGGCCGGTCCTCCCTCAGTAGGTCAGGATGTAGCTCGCTTGATCCCCCTCGCCGACGATCGCGATCGTTCGCGCCGACGGGTCGAGCGTGATCGCAGCCCACGACGGCGGGGTCCCCTGGTCGACGAGGGCCTCGAACGTGACGTAGTGGATCCCATCGATCAGGCGATGGGCGTTGTCGTGATCGTGCCCCTGGAGGACGGCGATGACGTCGCCGTCCTCCGTGAGGGCGACCTGGATCTCCGCTTGGTTGGCGACGAGGGGACGTCCCCACTCCTCGACGTATTCGTCGAGCATCTGATGGACGCAGACGATCGTGGGGCGATCGGAGCCGGCGAGATCGGCGTGCAGCCACTCGAGTTCGCTCGCCGGGACGAAGCCGCCGACGCCGGTATACGTGCAGCTCAGGTCCGATCCGTCCTCGGCGAATTGCACGTCGAGGACCACGAAGTGGAACGCGCCGACATCGAAGCTGTAGTACGTCGAGCCGATCCCGAGGATCTCGCGGTACGTCCGTTTGTCGAGGTTGTAGACGTCGTGGTTCCCGATGACGTGGTAGCGGGGGCCGTCGAACGCGGCGTACAGGCCGTCGGCCCAGGCGAGGACGTCCGGGATCCGCGCCGGATCCCCCGGGTCGGCGCCGAGGACGACCCAGCCGTTGACGAAGTCGCCGAGCTGAATGACGAAGTCCGCATCCCACGCGTTCATCGCATCGGTGAACGTCGCCAGCCGCTCCTCGGTGTGGGTCATCCATTTCCCTTCGAGCGGAGAGTCGATGTCGTGGGCGTGCAGATCGGCGATCAGGCCGAAGCGGACGACGCCCGACGCGTCGGCGTACGAGCCGACCGCCCAACCGAGGAGGGCGATCAGGGCGAGGACGATCGCTGCCTGAGATCGTCGTGGCACGGTGCCTCCTAGAAGCCGAACTCCCAGTCGCTCTGTAGCCCGAATCCCTCGATCGTGATCATCCGGGCGACGGGGTCGAGGGTCACCTGGGCCCACGTCGGCGGCGTCGGATCGGTGTGGTCGACCATCGCCGCGAACGTGACGTAGTGGATCCCGTCGATCTCCGCGTACCGGTTCTCGTGGTCGTGCCCCTGGAAGACGGCGATCACGACGCCCGA
>CAZGXU010000033.1:0-6530 GCA_964530075.1 uncultured Thermotogae bacterium | reverse complement strand
GACGCCCGATTCGCTCAGGAGCCGACGGACCTCCGCGTTGTTGACGATCGGCGGGCCGCCGGCGTTGACGTCGAACTCCGAGTCGAGCGGCTGGTGGACACAGACGATCGTCGGCAGGTCGGTTCCAGCGAGGTCGTCCCTCAGCCAGTCGAGCTCGTTCGGAGGGATGAACCCCTTGACCCGCATGAAGACGTGATCGTAGTCCGTGCCGTCGGGGTTGTACTCCGCGTCGAGGATCACGAAGTGAAAACCGCTGAGGTCGAAGCTGTAGTACTTCGCGTCGCGTCCGATGGCGGCGAGGAACTCGTCCTTCGACAGGTCGTACATGTCGTGGTTGCCGAGCACGAAGTGCGTCGGACACTCCAGTCCCGAGAGGACGGCGAGGGCGTCGTCGAGGATTCGAGGGATCCGGGTCGGGTCCCCGTACTCGGCCCCGAGGACGAACGCGCCGTTGACGAGATCGCCGAGCTCGATCACCGCGTCGGCCGGCCAGGCGTTCATTGCATCGACGAACGCCGCAATCCGCTCCGGGTAATTCGTCATCACCTTGTCCTCGACCGGCGACTCGGTGTCGTGCGCGTGCACGTCGGCGACGATGCCGATTCGGAGGGAGCCCGCCCCCGCCGCGGACAGACAGAGGACGGACCCCGCGAATAGCCCAATCAGAACCGCGATCCAACGTTGCTTGCTCGCCATATCGACCTCCCGGAGATCCCTTGAGTCCGGCGAGAGCCTAGCGACCGAGGGGGCGGAGGGCAAGGGTTGAGTTCGGGGTGTCGGCGCGCTACGCTGAGCGGCGATGAACGAATCGATGTCCGTTGGGCAAATGCAACAGGCCATTCACCGGACGGCGGTCGAGCACGGGTGGTGGGATCGGGAGCGCTCGATCGGCGAGGTCCTGATGCTCGCGGTGACCGAGCTGGCCGAGGCGATGGAGGCCCACCGGGACGGGAATCCGGCGAGCGAGAAGATCGGCGGGTTTTCCAGGGTGGAGGAGGAGTTGGCCGACACGATCATCCGCGTTCTCGACCTGGCCGGAGGGATGGAGTACGACATCGAGAACGCCCTCCGGGCGAAGATGGCTTACAACAAGACGCGGACCTATCGCCACGGGGGAAA
This sequence comes from uncultured Thermotogae bacterium, assembly GCA_964530075.1. GTDB lineage: Bacteria > Bipolaricaulota > Bipolaricaulia > UBA7950 > UBA9294 > JANQEA01. Next base: position 5,411 of record CAZGXU010000033.1, on the reverse strand, counting down.
GGTCGCCTGATTCGGGCTAGTCCGTTTGGACGGCAGCGACGCCGAGCCGGAAAGCGCGGACGTTCGTCTCGATCACCTTCCTTCCCTTGCCGGCGAAGAAGGTCTCGATCGCGGCGGTCAGCGATTCTTCCGGGATCTCCAGGAACGGTGCGCCCGACCCGAGCATCACCATGTTCGTCGCCTGGAGCGCCCCGGCCTCCTTCGCTAACGCGCCGGCATCGACGAGCCGGTGGATCGGCAGTCTCTCGATCTCGCTGAGGATCTCCTCTTCCCTCGGGTAGCCCGGGACGTTCGCCAACGGTGCGGTGTTGCTGACCACCACGCCGGTTGGAGCGAGGTAGGGCAGGTACCGGAGCGCCTCCATCGGTTCGAGCGCGAGGACGAGGTCGGCCGTCCCGAGCCGGACGAGGTTGGAGTGCAGCGGTCGATCGGCGTAGCGTAGATGGCTCTGTACGCCGCCGCCGCGCTGCGCCATCCCGTGCACCTCGGCCTGCCTGACGTACAGGTCGAGCCGGCGAGCGGCCTCACCGATCACCGCTGCGAGGGCGAGGAGCCCCTGCCCCCCGACGCCGGCGAGAATGACGTTCCGGTTCATCGTGCCTCCCCTCGTCCCGGTCGGTTCCCCCGAGTCCGTCGCCGGGCCGTTTGGATGCATTCGCGCCGCGAGATGATCACCGACGGCCCCGGGTGGGCGATCTCCTCTCGGAGGACAGCGGCGTTGTCGGCGAGGTTGTTCGGGCTCGGCTCGATGAGCCGGATGTGGCCGCGATCGACGCCCAGCCCGGCGCAGATCGCGGCGAGGCGGTTCCCGGCCGACGGCGGCTGGCCGCCGGTCATCGCGATCGTCAGGTTGTCGGCGATCACCACGGTGACGTCCGCGTTCTCGCTGACGCAGTCGAGGAGGCCGGTCATCCCGGAGTGGGTGAACGTCGAGTCGCCGATCAGGGCGATCGCCGGACGGACGCCGGCCGCCGCGGCCCCCTTGGCCATCGTGATCGACGCCCCCATCTCGACGCAGGTGTCGATCGCCTCGTACGGCGGGAGGGCCCCGAGCGTGTAGCACCCGATGTCCGAGAAGACCACCCCTCCCTCGGGGCGGGAGCCGAGGACCGCGTTCAACGCGGCGCACGTGTCGGCGTGCGGACAGCCGGGGCAGAGGGCCGGCGGGCGCGGCACCGGGATCGACGACGGCCCGATGGCCGGCAGACGACCGAGGTCGAGCGCGTCGGCGACCGCCTGAGGGGACAGCTCCCCGGTTCGCGGGAGGTGGCCGGTCAGACGGCCCTGAACGATCGGGGACGGACGGACCGGGAGCCCGCGGAGCTTCGCCTCGACGTACGGGAATCCCTCCTCGATGACGAGGACGCGGTCGCACGTCTCTATGATCTTTCGCAGGAGTGCCTCGGGAATCGGGTACTGGCCGATCTTGAGGATCGGGTGGGGGCAGGGTCCGCCGGTCACGTCGAGTACGTAGTCGTAGGCGATCCCGCAGGCGATGATGCCGATGGATCGATCGGCCCCTTCGACGAGCCGGTTGAATGGGCTCTCCTCGCTCTCGCGGACGAAGTCGGCCTGTCGCTCGATGAGGCGGGCGTAGCTCCGTCGCGCGGTGGCGGGGAGAACGACATAGCGCCTCGGGTCGTCGGGGAGCGAGAACGGGTTCCGGGCGCGCCTTTCGCCCGTCGTGATCGTCCCGCGGGAATGAGACAGCCGCGTCGTCAGGCGGATCAGGACCGGGATCCGGTGGCGTTCGGACAGGTCGAACGCGTAGGCCGGGGCCGCGTAGGCCTCCTGCTGGTCGGCCGGTTCGATGCACGGCGTCAGGGCAAGATCGAGGTAGACCCGGGAATCCTGCTCATTCTGCGACGAATGCATCGACGGATCGTCGGCGACGTTCACGATCAGCCCGCCGTTGGCGCCGGCGATCGCCGAGTTGACGAACGGATCGGCAGCGACGTTCAAGCCGACGTGCTTCATGCTCGCCATCGCGCGCCTCCCGGTGTAGCTCACACCGAGGGCCGCTTCCAGCGCGGTCTTCTCGTTCGCGGTCCAGTGGGAGACGACGTCGCCGTCGGCGACTTCGGGGCTCCGCAGGACGTACTCCGTGATCTCCGTCGACGGGGTTCCGGGATAGGCGTACGCCGCGGAGAGGCCGGCGTCGAGCGCTCCCTGGGCCAACGCCTCGTTGCCCAACAGCAGTCGGGTCGGCATTCGAACCTCCTGTTGACGCCGGAAGGACAAGTTCCGGGCCATTGGCGACAGGGTACGGAGACCGTCGTGGGGCCGCAAGCGCGTTCGCGCGGAACGCCGGAGATCCCGTTGGCGTGTGCCTTCGAGCCGCACGACCGGTTGCCCTCCCCAGGGCCGATCGATATACTGCGCACGATTTCTTCGAGATTCACCCAAGGGGGATACCGAACATGGGGCAAGCGAGAAACATCTGCTTGGTTGGTCATTCCGGATGCGGCAAGACGGCGCTCGCGACCGCGCTCATGAAGAAGGCCGGGATCAAAGAGCAGATCGCGCTTGATGCTTCGCAGGAGGAGAAGGATCGCGGCCACACGATCGATCTGGGACTCGGGACGTACGCGGCGAAGGATCTGACCGTCACCCTCCTCGACGCACCGGGCGGCGACGAGTTCATCGAGGAGATGTACAAAGGGGTCGCCGTCGCCGACCTGACGCTACTCGTCGTCGCTGCGGACAGAGGCGTCGAGGTCGTCACCGAGCGGGCGTGGGAGATCACCGGAAACGCCAAGCGCCCGACGGCCGTCCTGATCAACCAGATGGACAAGGAGAACGCGAAGTTCGACGACGTCCTCGCCTCGCTTCGGGACCACTTCGACGGGAAGTTCATCCCCCTTCAGCTGCCGATCCGAGAGGGCGGCGACTTCGTCGGACTCGTCGATCTGGTCGCGAACGCGGCCGTCCGCTTCGCGGACAAGGGGAAGACGGAGGTTCCCGCGGATCTGGCTGCCGCGTGCGACGAGGCGCGCGCGGCGCTGCTCGAAGAGGTATCGACGTTCGACGACGAGCTGATGATGAAGTTCCTCGAGGACGAGGAGATCACGACCGATGAAGCGGCGAAGGCGCTGACCGGCGCCGTCGCCAGCGGTGGGTTGGTCCCCGTTCTTTGCGCTTCGGCGACCGAGGCGAAGGGGCTCGATCAGTTGACGTCGGCGTTCGGGACCCTCGCGGCGACGGGTGGAGATCCGTCGGGCTCGAACCGCGCCGTCGTGTTCAACCTGTCGAACGACCCGTACCTCGGGCGGCTGTCGTACGTGCGCGTCCTCGACGGTACGCTCCAGGAAGGGAAGACCTTGATCGATGTCGGGACGGGGCAGAAGATCGAAGTCCGGGACCTGTACGCGTTCGAAGGGACGGCGCAGAAGCGGGTCCCGAAGGCCGTCAGCGGTCAGATTGTCGCCATCGGCAAGGCGGAGGGGCTGACGCTCGGCGCGACGATCGCGGTCGATCCGAGCGCCGAGCCGTTCGCGATGCCCGAGTTCCCGAAGCCGGTCTACTCCCAGGCGATCGAGCCGAGGAGCCAGTCCGACGTCGAGAAGATGAGCGAGGCGCTCCGGGAGATCTCGACCACGAAGGCGACGCTGCAGGTCGATCGCGATCCGGTGACGAAGGAGATGCTGATCCACGGGATGGGCGACATCCACCTGTCGGTCTTCCTCGAGCGGCTGAAAAACCGCTACAACGTCTCGTTGGAAATGCACCGCCCCAGCATTCCGTACAAGGAGACGATCCGGAAGAAGGCCGAAGCGAAGTACCGCCACAAGAAGCAGACCGGGGGGCGCGGCCAATTCGGCGAGGTCGTCCTCCGGATCGAGCCGTTCGCCGGGGAAGGCGGGTACCAATTCCTCAACGAGATCAAGGGGGCGGCGATCCCCGGGCAGTACATTCCGGGCGTCGAGAAGGGGGTTCTCGAGGCGATGGAGGAAGGGAATCTCGCCAAGTACCCGGTGACGAACGTCTCCGTGGCCGTCTTCGACGGGAGCTTCCACCCGGTCGACTCGTCGGAGCTGGCGTTCAAGCTCGCTGCGCGCCACGCGTTTCGCGACGCGTTCGACCATGCGCAGCCCGTCCTGCTCGAGCCGGTGATGTCGGTCGCGGTCCGGGTGCCGGAGGAATTCACCGGCGACATCATCAGCGACCTCAACGGGAGGCGCGGCCGAATTCTCGGGATGGAGCCGGCGGGGAAGACCACGACGATTCGCGCCGAGGTCCCGCTCGCGGAGATGCAGAGCTACGCGCTCGATCTGAAGTCGCGGACCCAGGGACGCGCGACGTTTCAGATGGAGCCCGCGCAGTACCAGCCGGTTCCGGGGAACCTTCAGGACAGGATCATCGCCCAGGCCCGCCAAGAACGGGAATGAACGTCCGTCGCTACATGCAGTCGAAAGCCGTCACGGTCGGCCCCGATGCCCCGATCTCTCAGGCGCGTGATCTGATGGAGGAGCACGGCTTCGGGCTTCTCCTCGTCGTCACCAGCGAAGGGACTCTCGAAGGGTTCATCACCCGGGCGGGGCTGAAGGGGGTCGCCGACTGGGAGGCGCCGGTCCATCGGCTCTCGCATCCGGCGAAGTTCGCGGTGTCGCCGGATGACACGCTCGAGAAGGCGGCGCTGATCCTGCTCGCCAACCGGCTGGTCGTCCTTCCGGTCGTCCGGGAGGGGAAGCTCGTCGGCGTGCTCACCCAGGGGGAGCTTCTCAGGGGACTGACGCATGGTCTCGGGATCGGCCTCGAGGCGACGCGACTGACGGTGAAGGTTCGAAGCGACAGCGAGGACCTCTACGACGTTTTCTCCGTCCTCCGCGCGCACGGGGCGAAGATCGTCAGCCTCGCCCAGGCTAGGACGGACGACGGGACATGCGAGATCGTCCTCCGTGTCCAGGGGATCGAGGAGAAGGAGAGGCTGCGGACCGAGCTCGAGGCGGCGCTGAAGAGCCTCCGATGAACCGGCTCAGCGTTCCATCCGAGAGGCGCGAGGAGCTGATCGACATCACTCCCCTCGTCCGCGCCGAGGTCCGCCGCTCGGGGATACGGGACGGCCTGTGCACCGTTTACTGCCCGCACACGACCGCTGGACTGACGATCAACGAACACGCCGATCCATCGGTCGCGGCGGACGTCCTCACGGCGCTCGATCGGCTCGTCCCGCCGGACGCGGGCTGGACGCACCTCGAGGGAAACTCGCCGGCCCATGTCAAGGCGTCGCTGATGGGGGCGTCCGTGCAGCTTCTGATCCGCGACGGCGACCTCGCGCTCGGCACGTGGCAGGGGGTCTTCCTGTGCGAGTTCGACGGCCCGCGGACGCGGTCGGTCTGGCTCCGCTTCGTGGCTTGAACCGGCGGTTTTCGACCGGTACAATCCGCCCAAATCGGGCGAGTGCGCCAGCG
>CAZGXU010000032.1:17503-23218 GCA_964530075.1 uncultured Thermotogae bacterium | reverse complement strand
GGGATGGCGACGATCACGGTGTCCGAGGCGAAGGCCCACGTGGGAGAGGACGTCACGTTCCAGGGCTGGCTCTACAACAAGCGATCGAGCGGGAAGATCCTGTTCCTGCAAGTCCGCGACGGGACCGGCGTGATCCAGGCCGTCCTGTCGGAGTCGGACTCCGCGAAGCTGTTCGCCCTCGCCGATCGCCTCCCGCGCGAGACGTCGGTTATCGCCTCGGGAACCCTTCGCGAGGACCGGCGGGCCCCGACGGGATGCGAGCTCCAGCTGACCGACCTACAGGTCGTCCACGAGCCGACGGAGCCGTTTCCGATCGATCTGACCGAGCACACTCCCGGGTTCCTGATGGATCATCGCCACCTGTGGATCCGGACCGGGCGGCAGGTTCCGATCCTGCGGATCCGTGATGCGACGTTCCGAGCGTTCCGCGAGTTCTTCCACCAACGCGGGTTCGTCGCCACCGAAGCGCCGATCCTGACCGGCACATCGGTCGAAGGGACGACGACGCTGTTCGATCTCGACTACTTCGGCGACAGGGCGTACCTGAGCCAGAGCGGCCAGCTCTACCTCGAGGCGACCGCGATGGCGCTGGGGAAGGTCTACTGGATCGGCCCGGCGTTTCGGGCCGAGAAGTCGAAGACGCGGAAGCACGTCACCGAATTCTGGATCGCCGAGGCGGAGATGGCCTACGTCGATCACGAGGGAAACCTCGCGCTTCAAGAGGACCTGGTCCGCTTCATCGTCGAGTCGGTCGCCGAGGAGCGGAAGGCGGAGCTCGAGCAGCTCGAGCGCGACGTCGACCTGCTCCTCGCGGAGGTCCGCGAGCCGTTCGCTCGAATCGACTACCTCGACGCCGTGGCGCTCCTTCAGGAGAAGGGGTACGACGTCACCTTCGGGACCGACTTCGGCGCGCCGGAGGAGGCGTCGCTCGGCGAGCACTTCGGCCGGCCGGTCTTCGTCGAGCGGTTTCCCGTGCGGATGAAGCCGTTCTACATGAAGCGCGATCCCCTCGACCCGGAGCGGGTTCTCGCCGCCGATCTGATCGCCCCGGAGGGATACGGCGAGATCATCGGCGGCAGCCAGCGCGTCGACACCGAGGAGGAGTTGGTCTCGCAACTGAAGGAGTTCGGGCTCCCGATCGAGCCCTACCAGTGGTACGTCGACCTGCGCCGCTACGGCTCGGTCCCGCACTCCGGCTTCGGAATGGGACTGGCACGGGTAACCGCCTGGATCACCGGGGTCGCGCACATCCGCGAGGTGATCCCATTCGCCCGCCAGATCAACCGGCTCTACCCGTAGGATCCGCGCCTCACGCCCCGCGCAGCCGGATCAGAAGGTCGACCGCGACGGCGCCGCGTTCGTCGGCGATCACGGGGTTCAGATCGATCTCGGCGATCTGCGGGAAGTCGAGGCCGATCCGCCCCAAGGCCGTGATGATACGAACGAGCGGAGGGAGCGCGACGGCCGGCTGCCCCCGGAACGACTCGAGCAGCGGGAAGGCACGGATCGAGCGGACCATCCGCCCGGCCTGGACCTCCGAGATCGGCGCTACGCCGAACGCCACGTCCTTCAGCGCTTCGACGAGCGTTCCGCCGATCCCGAACATCACCGACGGACCGAAGGCGGGATCCCGCTCGAGGCCGAAGATCAGCTCCCGCCCGGGGACCATCTTCTGCGCGAGAAGGCGGGCGCCGTTCAGACGGAGCGAAGCGATCACATCCCGAAGCTGTTCGATCGCATCGCGCAGCGCGCCCTCGGTCTCGATTCCGGTGACCAATGCGTTCCGCTCGAACCGGTGCGCGAGGTCGGGGGCATCGACCTTCAAGACCAGGGGAGGACCGACCTCGTCCAGGAATCGGACGCCCTCATCGTCGCCCGCCAAGTACGCGTACGGACAGACTGGAATCCCGTACGCGGAAAGAAACTCGGCTCCCTCGTCGAAGAAGAACCCGAGCCGTCCGGCCCGGCGAACCCGTTCGAGGACCCCGCCGGCCGCGTCGCGATCGGTCGGCCCCGCGGGGGCCGTCGATCCGTCCCGCCGCCGAAGGGCCCTGGCGCGACGGAGAATCGACAGGGCGGCGACGGCCGTCTCCGGCATCGCGTAGGTCGGGATCCCGACGTCCCGGAGCGGCGCGACCAGCGGATCGACCGTCTTGCTGTGGCTCAGGGTGCAGACGAGAATCGGCTTGTCCGGCCGCCTCTCGGCGACCCGGAGGATCCCGGAGCCGACCGCCTCGACCGGCTCGTGGAAGACGAGCGGCGGGCGGAAGATCACGATCGCCGCGTCCGCCTCCGCGAGCAGCAGGTCCAATCCCTTCTCATAGTGTTCGCTCCTCGCCGTCGCGATCATGTCGACCGGATTGCCGAGGCCGGCCTCGGGGGGGAGGAACGCGGCGAGGTCCCCGCGCAGGCGCTCCGACAGGGGCGGGACCTGCAGGCCGTCGCGGACGCAGGCGTCGGCCGCGATGATCCCCGCTCCGCCGGCGTTGGTCAGGATCGCGATACGGTCTCCGGCGGGGAGGAGCCCTCGTTCGAGCGCGCGGAGGGCGGTCAGCGTCTCCTCGATCGTCGTGACGCGCAGCGCCCCGCACTGGCGGAGAAACGCGTCGACGATGGCGTCCGGGCTCGCCAGCGATCCGGTATGCGAGGCGACGGCCGCTGCCCCCGCCTCCGTCCGCCCGGCCTTCAGGACGACGACCGGCTTCGTCTTTCCCACTTGGTCGACGAGGCGGCGGAACTCGCGGGGATCCGAGAAGCTCTCGAGGTAGAGGAAGATCGCGCCGCACTCGTCGTCCTCGGCGAGATACTCGAGGAAGTCGTTCTCGGTCAGGCCGGCCCGATTCCCGAGGTTGACGAAGCGCGAGACACCGAGGCCGGCGTCCCCGAAGCATTCGAGGAGCGTCTCTCCCAAGGATCCGCTCTGCGAGACGAACGCGATCTCCCCTCCCGGGGGGAACCACCGGGAGAACGAGGCGTTCAGCCTCATCCGCTCGGAGCTGTTGATGATCCCCATGCAGTTGGGACCGACGACGTTCAGATCATATCGCTCGATGAGGCCGTGGAGCCTTTCCTCGAGCTTCGCGCCCTCTTCGCCGCTCTCTTTGAAGCCGGCCGTGATGATGACGAGGTTCAGGATCCCTTTCCTACCGCACGCCTCGACGGCATCGAGCACGATGCTCCGGTTGATCGCCAGGATCGCCAGATCGACGCCCGCGGGCAGGGCGCCGATCGTCGAATGACAGGGGAGGCCGAGCACCTCCGAGTACTTCGGGTTGACCGGGTAGAGGTTCCCGTGGTAACCGCAGTCCTGGAGGTTTTTCAGGATCGTCCCCGCCACCGATCCCACCTTCGGACTCGCCCCGACGACCGCAACCGACCGCGGCTCGAGGAGGCCTTCCAGACCCTCAGCCATCCTTCACCATCCCCCGTGCGATCAACCAGACGAGGCCCACCATGATCAGCACGTCTCCGATGCTAAACGCCGTGGCGAAGGGGATCCATCCCGGCACGTAGAACCAGTCACCCAGGACGTTGGCGTGCGTCGCGGGGGTCATCAGGACCCCGTTGGCGACATCCTCCCCCCGGAGAAGCCGATCGGCCGTGAGCACCAGCCCCGCCCGCCGGAGGGCGGTGACCGAGGCCGGCATGTACCCGCCGTTCGAAGCGATGGCGAGAAGATTGCACGCCGCCCCGAGAGAGAGGACGCCCATCGGGAGGGTACGCAGATTCAGCGCCAACCAGACGATCAGGATCGCATACGAGAGGACGTGCAGCGGAGCGGTGGCATACGGGAGAAGGGGAGATTCGGAGAAGAGCGGGAAGATGAGGAGCTGAATCACCAGGGCGAGGGGGACGAGCCAGAGCCATCGGAGGTGGAGCCGGGCGAGATGCGAGGGGCGCCCACCGCGCAGGAGCCCGATCACCACCCCGATCAGAACGGCGACTAGATAGAGCATCTCGGCGTCCCTAGGCTTCCGCGGCCGTCGCCGGGATCTCCCCCGCGGCTGGCGCCTCGGCGACGGCCGCGCCGATCACCCGGAGGAGGGCGTCAGCGACGGCCGGATCGAGATCGGTTCCGCGCATCTCCCCGATGATCGCGGCCGTCCGCTCCGCGGTGAACGCCTTTCGGTACGGCCGATCCGTGGTGAGCGCGTTGTAGATGTCCGCCGCCGCGATGATGCGGGCCAACAGGGGGATCTCCTCGCCGCTCAGGCCATCGGGATACCCACTCCCGTCCCATCGCTCGTGCTCGTGTCGGACCGCATCGACGACCGGTCTGTAGATCTCCAATCCCTCGATCAGCTCCGCACTGACCACCGGGTGCCGCTTCATGATGGCCCACTCCTCGTCGCTCAGCGGGCCGGGCTTGAGGAGGATCGAATCGGGGACCGCGACCTTCCCGATGTCGTGGACGCGGGCCGCGACGTCTACATTCTCGATGTCGCCCTGCGAGAGCCCCATTTCGGTCGCGATCTGCACCGCCAACTCCGCGACCTCCTGCGAATGGACGGCGGTGTAGTGATCCCGCTCGTCCAGCAAGCGCGAAATCTGCTCGAACGTCTTCCGCGCCTCGGTCTGAAGCTTGACGTAGCCGCGGAACGAGAGGTGAACGAGGGTCAGCGGGAAGAGGGCGAGGAAGACGTGCCACACGGACAGGCTCCGCAGAACGGTCAGGAGCAGTGCCGACACGCAAAGCACGAGGTATTGGAGGAAGAACTGCCGGCTACTCTCGAACGCGGAATGGAAGAACGGCTTCCCCTCAGTGAGCGATACAATGCCGGTGACAAACGTGATGTTGAGCACCATGTAGATCATGAAGCATGCGATCGCCAGCGCGTAGTCGATGGGCTCGGTCAGCGGTAGCGTGGACCGGCCGAGCAGGTGAAGGAGAAGCCCGGCCGCGGAGACGGTGACGACCAACTGGCTGACGTTGAACGCGATCGGGATAATGCTCGCCTTTCGCTCGGCCGGCCGGGCGTTCCACCTCAGGAACAACTCCGAGAGGAGCGAGGCGACCGCAACGAGGAGGACCGCGAGGTACGGCCCTAGAATGAAGAGGGCCGCGAGACAGATCGCAATCGAACTCGAGATCTCCCACTTGTAGGTCGGGACCCACGTCGCATAGACCTCGGCCAGCAGGGCAAGGATGACGAAGATCGCGAAAAGGACGATCTCGTCGATCCCGGTAAACGCGCCCCGAGTCACGGCGAACCCCAGGGAGACCAGGGCAGCAAGCACCAGGAAAAATAGAAAGACCGTCGCGCGGAATGGAAGCCTCATGTTCGTATCCCCGTGGTACGAAGGGTACGAGATTCCCGATTGTTCGGCCAATAGAAACGCACAAGCCGAGGATTCGGCGGTCGAGACCGATCCCCGTTCGCTGTACTCGACGCATCACCTCCTCGACGGGCTCCGGTCCAACCCGACTGCCCCGAAGGCGACGCTCAGCCACTCCGCTTCGCGTTTACGTCTTCGTCGTCCGCCCTCTACCCGCGACCCTCCGGTCGCCACTTGATGTTCTCCGCCAGCAACAGCGCCAGCGCCGCAATCGTCAGCAGGTAGTACGCCGCCTTCCCGCTGAACAGCTTCTTCATCCGCTCTTCGCCCTTCCGGGTGTATCCGCCCCACTTCATGATTCCGACCTCCTCTACCCGCGACCTTCCGGTCGCCACTTGATGTTCTCCGCCAGCAACAGCGCCAGCGCCGCAATCGTCA
>CAZGXU010000032.1:0-17403 GCA_964530075.1 uncultured Thermotogae bacterium | reverse complement strand
TCCGGTCGCCACTTGATGTTCTCCGCCAGCAACAGCGCCAGCGCCGCAATCGTCAGCAGGTAGTACGCCGCCTTCCCGCTGAACAGCTTCTTCATCCGCTCTTCGCCCTTCCGGGTGTATCCGCCCCACTTCATCGCGTTCGCCTCCTTGGCGTGAAACGAAGAGGCCAGTCCGAGCGCACGGCCCACCCCGCTTGCCTCTTTTGGGTGATTGGATCTCTCAATGTATAGGTGAAACCGCGCGAACGGTCAAGTTTCTTGAATGTAATTTCCATGACATTTGGAGAATATGATGTATACTATCCGTTTCAATTACATATTTCGGGAGCCCCTCGCCGCCGATCCCGCAGGCGGGCGGGTCGTCCCGCTCCGCCTCCGTCCGGCGGAACGCTCGCCCGGCGGAACCGAAAGGCGTCCGACGCCGGAGGCCGAATCCGCTCCTCAGGGACGCTCGAGCGGACCCCCAGCCCGTTTGACTTCCCTTCCCCTCGCCGATACAGTTACGCGCAGATCGACAACGAGGTGCCGGCGTGAGAGAATACGAGATCGTATATGTGATACGGCCTGATCTATCGGATGAGGACCGTTCCACGAAGGTCGAGCGGATCCATTCCTTGATCAGCGAGAACGGCGGAGAGCTCGGGAAGGTCGAGGATTGGGGAAAGCGCGTCCTCGCCTACGAGATCAAGCACAACAGCGAAGGGTACTACGGTCTGGCGGAGTTTCGTCTTCCTCCCGGTTCCGTGAGGTCGGTGGAGGATCGCCTCAACATCGACGAGGAGATCCTTCGCTATCAGATCGTCTCCCGTTCGTAGGGGAGGTCCCATGGCGGCGAGTCTGAACAGGATCATTCTGATCGGGAATCTGGCCTCCGAACCGGAATTGCAGTACACCTCATCCGGAAGAGCTCGAACGAAGTTCCGCATTGCCGTTAGCCGCCAATACAAGGACAGCTCCGGGCAACTCCAGGAGGAGACAGCTTTCGTCCCGATCGTCACGTGGGGACCCCAGGCCGAGAACTGCGCGCAGTACCTGAGCAAGGGTCGGTCGGCGGCCGTGGAGGGCAGGCTCCGCATCTACTCCTTCACCGATGAAGAGGGTAAGGAAGTGCGATGGTTCGAGGTTGTGGCGTCCAACGTTCAATTCCTCGGCGGACCTCCCCGGTCGTCGGACGCCGCTCCATCCGCCCCCTCGACCGAACCCGAGCCCGATACTCAACTCGATGAGGAGGTCCCCTTCTAGGCCATGTTCACCAAACGAAGACGGAAGTGCCGCGTATGTGAGAACAAAGCGACCCTGGACTACAAGAAGCCCCAGGAGCTGAAGCAGTTCATGAACCGCCTCGGGAAGATCCTTCCCAAGAGAGCGACGCGCCTCTGCGCCAAGCACCAAAGACAGCTGGCGCTGGAGATCAACCGCGCGCGCAAGCTCGCCCTTCTCCCGTACGTCGGAGAGCGAGAGCCGATGAAGATGCGCCGGTAGCACGCGCTCTCCAGCCCTCCCGGAATCGATGGTGAAGATCGACAGAGCCGTGGGACGGCTGGCCGATAGGGCCCGAACCGGATTCCCGCCGGAGAGACTGGCACCCGACGTTCAGCAAGGGATCGTCCTCTTGGAGGACGCGTTTCCGGAAGCGGCGGCGGATTCGGGAGGCTGCCTCACCATCGACCATCGCGCTCCGCTGTCGCTGCCCGCCTTGAATCGCGAAGCGACGACCCGGGCGCTCCTCGCCGAGCTTCGCCTCGTCTACGGAATCGGAGCGCGATACACGGCGAAGCTCCGAGAAGAAGGCTATACGTCCCTCGCGGAGCTTCGCGACCATCCCCGATGGGGGGACGCGTCGAACGCCCTCCTGGCGCGCTGGGGGACGCCGCCCGATCCCGGCGCGGTCTACCGCTCGCTCGAGCGATGGCTGCCGAGCGCCGACTCGCTGTACCTGCAGTCGCTCGGCCTGGTGCCGACCGAGGGACTCCTCTTCTTCGACCTGGAGACACTCGGGCTCGGCGGATCGCCGATCTTCCTCGCCTCCGTCGGCCGGTTCGCCGACGGGGCCTTCTCGATCCGCCAATACCTGGCTCCCTCCCTGAGCGAGGAAGTCGCGCTCCTCGAGCGATTAAACTCCGATCTCCGTGGCGCCTCCGTCCTCCTCTCCTACAACGGGAAGAGCTTCGATTGGACGATCCTGAGAGAGCGGTTCGCCTACTACGGCCTCCGCCTTCCGGACGCCCCGATTCACGTCGACCTCCTCCACCACGCGCGTCGGGCGTTCGGCGCCGTTGCCCCGGACTGCCATCTCGCGACGATCGAGCGCCGCGTCCTCGGCATCGAACGATCGGACGACCTGCCGAGCGCCGAGGTCCCGATCCATTATGCGGCCTTCCTCGAAAGCGGGAACGCCGCCCATCTCGTACCGATCGTCCGCCACAACCGACAGGATCTCCTCAGTCTCGTCGTCCTGCTGGATCGCCTCCTCCGGATGGCCGACGATGCTTGAGGAACTCGTCGACGACCTCGAGCGATCCCCCTGGTATCGCGGACAGATCGCCAGGACGGCCGTCCGGCCGGGGACCGCCGCGAGGCCCTCGACCGTCGCCCTTCCCTCGGTCTTGCGCGACCATCTCGAACGCCGAGGGATCGACCTGTACCGGCACCAAGGGGAGGTCATCGAGGCATTCCGCCACGGGGAGGACGTCGTCATCACCACCCCGGCTGCCTCCGGGAAGTCGCTCGCGTTCACCCTTCCGATCCTGGAGGCGCTCCGCGACGATCCGCAGGGCTGCGCCCTCCTCCTCTATCCCTTGAAGGCCCTCGCCAACGACCAGCTGACGAAGCTCCTCGACATCGAGTCCGACTGCGGCCTTCGCCTCGGCCCGGCGACGTACGACGGGGACACGCCGGCGGCGAGCCGGACGCGGATCAAGCGCACCGCGCGGATCGTCCTCACCAACCCGCACGCGCTCCACCAGTACCTCCCCTGGCACCATCAGTGGGCCCGCATCTTTGCCAATCTCCGCGCCCTGGTCGTTGACGAGGCGCATCACTACCGTGGCGTCTTCGGGAGCAACGTCGCGTACCTGCTCCGGCGGCTGCTCCGGATCGTCGCCCACTACGGAGGGACGCCTCGGATCATCCTCTCGTCCGCATCGGTCGCCAACCCGGAGGAGTTCGCCCGCGCGCTGACCGGTCGGGACGCCGTTTCCGTCCGCGTCGACGGGTCGGAGCGCGGGGAGAAGCGGGTCCTGTTCTGGGACCCTCTAGTCGATCCGTCGCGGTCGGTGACGTCGCAGGTCTCAAACCTGCTGGCGTTCCTCACCGAGCGGGGGATCCAGACGATCTGCTTCACGCGGACCCGCGCGTCGGCCGAGGTCATCTCCCGGAGCGCGGCCCGGGCCGGCGGGAAGGAGATCGTCTCCTACCGCGCCGGATACCTGCCCGAGGAGCGGAGAGGTCTGGAGGAGGGCCTGCGGAACGGGACGATCCGCGGCGTCGTGTCGACCACCGCCCTTGAATCGGGAATCGACATCGGCGGGCTCGACGCGGCGATCCTCGTCGGCTTCCCCGGCAGCCTGCTGTCGGCGTGGCAGCAGGCGGGGAGGGCCGGGCGAGGTTCGGAGCCGTCCCTGCTCGTCTTCGTCCCGTTCGAGAACCCGCTCGATCGATACTTCCTCGCGCATCCCGTCGAGTTCCTCGGCCGGACGCGAGAGCGGCTCGTGGTCCCCTTGGGCAACCCGCGCCAACAGGCCGGGCACCTCGCCTGCGCTGCCGCCGAGCTCCCGCTGTCGGAAGCGGGACTCACCCCTGCGGAGGCGGAGCTGGCTCGCGGCCTGTGCGAGCAGGGGCTCCTTGCACCGACCCCTCGGGGCTACGTCTACCGCGGTCTCCGCCGCGCCCACGAGATCGTCCCTCTCAACGACCTGAGCGGCGAGACGGTTCGGATGACGTGCGCCGACCGGCTGATCGAGACGATGGACCCGGTCCGCGCTCGGCGGGATGCGTTCCCCGGCGCCGTCTATCTTCACCGCGGCGACACCTACGTCGTCGATCGCCTCGACCTCGATCAGGGCCTCGTCGAGGTCCGTCGGGAGGACGTCGACTACCGGACCCACAGCCTCCGTGCGTCGGAGGTCGTGATCCTCTCTTGCGAGGAGGCTCGTCCCCGCGCGGGGTTCGAGCTGAGGGCCGGCCGGGTTCGCGTCACGGAGTCGTTCCTCGGGTACAAGACGATCCACGCCGACCGGACCGTGGCGGTCCGTCCGCTCGACCTCCCTCCGCACGTCTACGAGACGGACGCGATGTGGATCGCCTTCCGAGACGGGGTCGCCGAGCTTCCTCCCGAGAAGCTCCTCGGGTCCCTTCACGGGGCCGAGCACGCGCTGATCGCCATGGCGCCCCTTCTCGTCCTCTGCGACGCGACGGACGTCGGAGGCCTCTCCGCCCCGGCCCACGCGCAGACGGGAGCGCCGACGATCGTCCTGTTCGACGACGTCACCGAGGGGGCCGGCCTGACCCACGCGTTGTTCGATGCGTTCGACCGCCTCGCCGAACGGGCGCACGCGCTCGTCCGCGGCTGCTCCTGCGAAGCGGGGTGCCCGGCGTGCCTCCTATCGCCGCGCTGCGGCAGCCAGAACGAGCCGCTATCCAAACCGGGGTCGATCCGTATACTCGAGGTCCTGACCCGAGGGACGGCTCAACCGGAGGCCACCGAATGAAGCGAATCGTCGCCGCGATCTTCCACCCGCCCATGGGGACGACGGAGGTCGAGCGATTCGTCGAGGCCGGCCGGATCGCGTCGACCGAGGATCTGATTCGAGCGCTCCGAAGCTCGGTCGACGAGACGCTCGTCGTGACGGGCGACGAGGACGCGACCGAGGGGCTCCGCTCGCTCGGCGCGCACCTCGTCCAGCCGGATCCCGATCGACCGTTTCACCTCGGCGATGCGCTGAAGCGTCTGGTCCGCGAACACGGAATCGATCATCTCCTCTACTTCGGAAGCGGGAGCGGGGGCCTGCTGAGCGGCGGCGCGATCGACACCCTGATCGCGTTCACCGACCAGGAGGAGCCGGGCGCGCTGTTCAACAACTTCTACTCGTGCGACTTCGCCGTCTTCAGGTCCGCCCCGTCGCTCCTCGACATCGCGCTCCCGGAGAACGACAACGCCCTCGGCCTCGCACTGTCCGACGCGCGGATCCCCTGCTTCCCCCTTCTCCGTTCCGTCGAGACGGAGTTCGACATCGACACGCCGACCGATCTCCTTCTTCTCCGTGCCTCGGGCCGCGGCGGCGCCGGCGTGCGGCGTTTCCTCGAGGCGAGCGAGATCGAGCATCCGACGCTCCCCGCCGTTTGCGCGCGCCTTGTCGACCGCTCGTCCTTCGTCCACCTCCTCGGCCGGGTCAATCCGACAACGTGGGGAGCCTTCGAGCGGCGGGTCGCCTGCCGCACCGCCGGCGTCGTCGAAGGCCGGGGGATGCGGGCCTACGGGGATGCTCATCCCCTTCTCCTGCAGCGGATTCTCCGCGAGGACGGCCCGAACGCCTTCTTCGATCGGTTGGCGGAGATCACGGACGCGGCCATCATCGACACGCGACCCCTTCTCGGGGTCGACGGCCGGCTCCCCCCCGCTTCCGATCGGTTCGCCAGCGACCTGTTCTTCGTCGAAGAGATCGGGGATCCGCGCTGGCAGGCGTTCACGGAGGCCGCGGCCGGCGCGCCGATCCCGGCCCTGTTGGGGGGGCACTCGCTCGTCAGCGGCGGGCTGTACCTCCTCGCGGATGCCAGCTGGAAAGGCCGAGACTTTATTCGTAGACTTCATCCCGAACCCTTTACAGAGAGGAACGATCGACCATGAACGTGAGCGATTCCCACGGTCCCCACCTGATCGACATCGACCCTCAAACGGCAGCCCTCATCGCCGCCGAGGAGCGCCGGCAAAGGGAGAAGATCGTTCTGATCCCGTCCGAGAGCCTGACCCCCCTCCCCGTCCGTGAGGCGCTCGGATCGGTCTTCTCCAGCCTCTACGCCGAAGGGTATCCTCGCAAGGCGATGATGAAGGCCTCCTCCGACCGCTTGGCTGAGATCGACGAGCAGCTCGCCAGCTATCGTCGCTACGCCGATCGGCGCTTCTACAAGGGGACGGAATTCGCCGATCTCGTCGAGTCGCTCGCCGGGCGCCGCGCCGCGGAGGCGTTCGCCACGGCGGCGTACCCAGCGGAGCGGATCCACGTCAACGTGCAGCCCCTGTCGGGCGCCGCGGCCAACCTGGCCGTCTACGACACGTTCGTCCGCCCCGGGGAGACCGTGATGGGAATGGCCCTCACCGAGGGAGGTCACCTGACGCACGGCTCGGAGTTCAACATCACCGGGAAGCGATACAACATCGTCTCCTACTCGGTCGATCCGAGGACCGGACGGCTCGATTACGAGGCGATCCGACGATTGGCCGAGGAGCACCGCCCGCGGCTGATCATCGGAGGATTCACGTCATATCCGTGGCAGCCCGATTGGCAAGCCTTTCGGGAGATCGCCGACGTCGTCGACGCGATCCTCCTCGCCGATGTCGCTCACACCGCGGGACTGATCATCGGCGGCGTCTACCCCAATCCGATCGGGATCGCCGACGTCGTCACATTCACGAGCCACAAGACGCTCTGCGGCCCGCGGGGCGCAATGATCCTGTCGACCGATCCGGAGATCGCGGAGAAGATCGACGCGGCCGTCTTCCCCGGGTTGCAGGGAGGCCCGCACGTCAACAAGTTTGCCGCCCTCGCTGTCGCGTTCAAGACGGCCCAGTCTCCCGAGTTTCGCGACCTCCAACGCCGGATCGTCGAGAACGCCTCGCACCTCGCCGATGCGCTCCGCACGCAGGGTCTGACCGTCGCCTACGGCGGGACCGACACGCACCTCCTCCTCGTCGATCTCCGAGAGATCGAGAACGATACCGGGTTCGTGATGATGGGCGAGATCGCGGCGAGGATCCTCGATCTTGTCGGCATCGTCTGCAACAAGAACACCCTCCCCGGCGACACGAGCGCCGCCGACGCGCACGGGATCCGACTGGGAACCCCGTGGGTGACGCAGCGGGGGATGGGGAAGGACGAGATGGAGATCCTCGCGGGGATCATGGCCCGCGTCCTTCAGAGCATCCGCCCGTTCGAGTACATCGGCCTTACCGGCGAGCTCTCCCGCGGGAAGACGTCCCTCGCGGTCCTCGAGTCGGCCAAGCGCGACGTCCGCGCGTTGATCGCGCGCGTCGATCCGTCGGCCTCCGCCCGCGATGATCGTCGACAGAGCGAGTCGCGGTGGGCGATCCTCCGGCTTCACAGCGGGCGGGTCCGCGCTCTGTTGAACGAAGCGACGCCGGCCGACTTCCTGTCGCTCGAACCGGGCCAGGCGCGTCCAACGTTCCTGTTCGACGAGGGCGGAAACCTCCTCTCGGAGATCGTCGTCGGCCGGATCGGCGACGAGGACTATCTCGTCCTCGCGCCCCGACAGAACGGGACGTCCGTGTCGACGTGGCTCACGGGTCTCGCCGACGGGTATGTCGTCTTCGACCCGGACGACGTCTTCCGGAAGGTCCAAGGACCGGCCGTCGTCGAGGAGATCCCCGAGGAGGCGGTCCCCGACGCCGCGCGCGCCTGGCTGACGCTGTCGATCGGGACCGAAGGGAACGGTACGACGATTGCGGACGCGTACGCCCGATCCCCAGAGCGGTTCGCCGTCGACAAGCCCTACTTCGTCGGGCAGCGTCTCCTCGACCTGTCGCAGCCGGATCCGGATCGGACCGCGTTTTCGTGGCAGGAGCGCGAGTCGGACGCGCTCCGGAGGACGCCGCTGTACGACGCGCACGTCGAACTGGGGGCCCGCTTCGTCCCGTTCGTCGGGTGGGAGATGCCGGTCTGGTACACGTCGGCCCTCGACGAGCACCGCGCCATCCGGGGAGCCGCCGGCCTGTTCGACCTCGGGCACATGGGCGTCTTCCAGGTCAGCGGGGAGCACGCCACCGAGTTCCTCAACGGGGTCACGTCGAATTACGCCGCGTGGCTCGAGGACGGACAGTCCCACTACGCGTACCTGCTCGATCCGGACGGACGGATGCTCGACGACATCATGGTCTACCGGCGAGCGTCGGATCGCTACCTGATGATCGTCAATGCTGTCAACGAAGCGAAGGACTGGGAATGGCTGACCGGCGTCAACGACGGCCGCTACCTGATCGACCGCGAGGTCCCGGCGCGCCGCCCGTCCCCCCGAGTGACGATTCAGGACCTGAAGCGCGACCACGCGGTCATCGACATCGCGCTCCAGGGGCCGCGCAGCCACGAGATCCTCGATCGGATCCTCGGTCCGGAGGATCGCGTGATGGTCGGTGCGCTCGAGCGGACCGAGTTCTGCGAGCTGATCGTCGACGGACAACAGTTGATCGTCGCGCGAACCGGATACACCGGCGAGCCGCTCGGCTACGAAATCTACGTCGGGGGACCCTCCTCCCGATGGGTGTGGGACCGGCTTCTCGAGGTCGGTCGCCCGCTCGGGCTCCTTCCCTGTGGCTTGGCGGCGCGCGATTCGACCCGAACCGAGGCCGGCTTCCCGCTCTACGGGCACGAGTTCGCCGGGCCCCACGGGATCGACCCGTTCGAGGCCGACTACGGCACCTACGTCAAACTCCACAAGCCGTTCTTCATCGGAAGGGCCCGCTGCGTCGACGCCTACCGGGAGGTGAAACGGACGATCGTCCGCTTCGAGTCCGAGCCCGGAGCGCGCCGTGTTCAGGAAGGGGCGTCCGTCCTCGATCGAAACGGAGCCGTGATCGGCCTGGTTACGAGCTGTGTCAGCCTCGGGGAGGCTCAGGTCGGTCTCGCGCTCCTCGAGCGGGCGAGGCTCGAGCCGGGGACGCCGATCGCTCTCCTCAACCCGCCGGGAGAGAAAGCCGCCGTAAAGGCGATGGCGGATCTCCGCGTCGGGGACCGCGTCCCGCCACGGGTGCGAGCGACCATCCTTCCTCGACTGCTCAGCCAGGAGACCACGACGTAGCCGCGAGGTCGAAAACGGGAGGTCGCGCCGATCGGCGCTAGTTCAGCCGCCGGTCCTCCGGGACGACCGGACAGGTCTGGATCAACCACTTCAGCTCGCTCGGCAGCACGGATTCGAGCGCTTGGGCGTACTCGCGCCAACGATCGCGCTCCTGGCAGAGCTCGCGGACGACCTCCTTGAGGACCTTGGTCTCCACGTCCGACTGGATGACGATGCAGAAGCCCGAAGGTGCGTCCTCATCGACCAGCTCGTCCTTCACGCGGGCGGCGGCCTGCTGGATCGGGAGGCCCTCCTGCCGACGGAGCTCCTCGAGACGTCGGAGGATGGCGACGGCCTCCCCCTTGAAGATCAACCGATTTCTCGAGCCCCGTGTGAGATACCCGTCGAGCACTTCACCGAGAGCGTTCACCCGCATTCGAACGGCACGCTTCGACAGGCCGAGGAACTGTGCGACATCGTCCAGCGTGACCATGGCGGCATTATACGACAATCGATCCGCCGTTTCGTGTAATGCGGAAAACCTCCGGCTCGACCGCCATTACCGCCAATTTCACCCCGCCCGATCCCCCGCCTACTATGGGAGACGAATCCGTGGGAAGGAGGGGCACCATGCGCAAGGAGTTCCGGGATTTCGTGACGAAAGGGAACCTGCTTCAACTGGCGGTCGCGTTCGTCGTCGGCGCGGCGTTCGGGGCGGTCGTCAAGTCGCTCATCGATGACGTCATCATGCCGATCATCGGCAAGCTAATCGGGAACGTCGATTTCGCCAACCTCTACGTCAACCTCTCCGGCCGTGCCTACGAGTCGGCCGCCGCGGCACGTGAGGCGGGCGCCGCGGCGATCTACTACGGGGCGTTCATCAACACCGTCATCACGTTCCTGATCGTCGCGTCGGTGATGTTCTTGCTCGTCCGGGCCGCGATGCGGATGCGGAAGCCAGCCGAGGAGGGACCACCGACCTCGAAGGAGTGTCCGCGCTGTCGAACGACGATCCCAATCGAGGCGACGAGGTGCCCGAACTGCACCTCGGAGCTCGGATCGGCGTAGTCGGACGCGCGGTCAGGACGGCTGACTTGACTCCTGGCCGAGCCGCTTGTTCCGGTAGAGCATCGAATCGGCGTCCGCCAGGATTTGGGCGATGGAACGCGGGTCTCCGGGATCCCAGGTCGCCCAACCCAGGTCGATGCCAACGTTCAGGGGGTGAGGCACGTTCTCTCCGCCCCATCGTTCGACGGCCCCTTGAATCCGGACGACCAACGCATCCAGCTCCCCTCCTGTCTCCGGCAGCAGGAAGAGAAACTCGTCGCCGCCGTAGCGAACAGCCCAATCGCTGTCCCGGAGCTCCTCCTTCAACAGGCCCGCGATCGCTACAAGGACCCGGTCGCCCTCTTGATGTCCGAGCGAGTCGTTGATCACCTTGAACCGCCGCAGGTCGCCCAGCATCAGGGTGAACGGCCGCCTGTACCGCTTCGAACGCTCGATCTCGCGCGGGATGGCGCTGTCGAAGAACGCGCGGTTCATGAGGCCGGTCAGCGAATCCCTGAGCGCCTTCTCCTCCAGCTCGGATTCCCTCGCCACGCGATCGGTCAGATCGTAGAACTCGATGGCCACGGCCCTTGACCCATTGCGAATCATGCTGTGTGAACTCGTCGAAAGCCAGAGAACGCGTCCGTCCCTTCGAATCGCCCGGATCGCTTGGCTCTTCGGTTGGGGGGCGCGCCCGAACCGCCAGGCCACTGGACGATCGTCGGGATGGACAAAGGACCACCAAGGGGAGAGCTTCTCCAGGTTCGAAGGGTCGTAGCCAAGGAGAGTCGCGGCATACTCGTTCACGTAGTGAACCTTGTCGTCCTGCACCACGATCATGCCGGTCAGCCCGCTCTCGGCGAGGAAGCGGAACAGGCTGTTCGACTCGCTCAACTCCTGCAAGGTACAGGCGTCACGAAGCGCGATCGCGGCAACGGAGGCCAGTTCCTCCAACGGCTCGAGCTTGTCCGGCGTCGGTCGCATCCCGTTGGAAGGGTCGTCGACGGAGATGTGCCCAAGGATCTCGTCCCCGAGACGGAACGGGATCAACAGGACGTCGGGCTGCTGCCATCCGCCGACCCGGAGGAACCGCCGCGAACTCGGGACGACGGTGGAGGTGTCCGCCAGGCCCGTCCGACACGGGTAGAAGAAGGATCTCCCCAATTGGAACTCGCTCTTGTAGCGCGATGCGGAGATCTCGATCCTGTCGTCGAGCAACCCGGCGACCTGCGACTGCTGCGCTTCGCTGAGACCTCGGTGTGCAACATCGAGCACGGAGACCCTCGATGACCGGCCGAGAAGGCCGAGCGGCGCGTCATAGCAGACCGCTAAAGCCCTTTGAAATGGGGTTTGCCCCACTGCGCAGTCCACCACGTTCCTTAGGACCTGATGAACCAGGCGTCGCTTGCTCTCAAGACCGATCGCCGCGGTTTCCACCGACACCTCGCAGATCCAATGACTACCGATCCGCCAATCTACTCGAATCCGAGCTGCTCGGTCAAGCCGACCGTATGGACAAGTGTCTCCCTATCGCGTCGCAAACGCCCTCGCCCGTCGCCGTCCGGCAGCGGATCCTATCGGGTGGCGGCATCGTACGGCGCCATGGAGGAGGGGTCCCATGGAACTCGATCAGTGGATTGCGGTGTACGGCGCCATTTCGCAATCGGCAGCGAGCCGCTTGCGATCCCGCTGGGTTTCGTTCACCGGGGGTCTCCTGGCTGTGAGTCTGGTTGCGGTTTTCGTTGCGTATCTCGCTCAACTCGGGGTCGGACCCGTGGAACGCGCTTTCGGGATCGGAGCCTCGTCCCTCGGCCTGCTGATCGGTCTGACGTGGTGGATGAACCAGTGCCGGCTCGGCGCCGAGTGCAGTCACTGGGAAAGGCTCCTTCGAAGCCTGGAGGAGCAGTTCGCGGGTGCGGAGTTCCACAGGGGCCTTCACCGCATGATTCAGGGCGAGGAGATCTGTGTTCCCGCAGCGAAACGAGTCTGCGGGGACTGGCATTCCGAACCCGCCCGCCTGCCGAAGGTCCTTCAGGATCTCCCGCGAATCCTGGAGATGTGGATCCCGGCCGTCTTCGTTCTGACGTTCGCAGCTCTGCTCGTCTGGTTCATCCTGGACCGGGGTACGTTGTCGACGGTGGTGCGCCTGTAGAGCGAGGAACGCGAACTCGGACCCGATGGTCCGCCTCCCCCGTGGTCCCGATCGCCGGAGCGCGCTCGCTCGATGTCTGAGGATCGCGTGCTTCTTCCTCCAAGCCGGGAGGCGATCGAAGAGGACCATTGCCCGCTGGCAGCGAGTCCGGTATCGTCGGTCCATGAACATTCGTCGTCTCCTCGACGACTTTGCCACAGGGCACCGCGCGCGTCCGCGGCTCGTCCGACTCCCCTCGGATCGTCCGATCGTCTTCGTCGGCGACACGCACGGGGACCGGGAGGCGACCGAACGGATCCTCGCCCGGTTCGCGATGCCGGAGCACGCGGTCGTCTTTCTCGGCGACGTCGTCGATCGGGGGCCCGACTCGCTCGGGAACCTGGTCCTCGTCCTATCGAAGACGATCGCGGATCCCGACTCCTTCCACCTCCTGATGGGAAATCACGAGGCCTGGAGCGTCGCCCCGTTCTCCCCCGCGGACTTCTGGGACGCCCTCGGTCCGGACGCCGCAGCGGAGCTCGGCGACGCGCTGTCCCACCTCCCGCTCGCGGCGTGGCATCCGGCCGGCGTCCTCGCCGTACACGGTGCCCTGCCGGACGTTCCATCGCTCGACGCGATCGACGCGATCGAGAACGGATCGGAGGCGTGGCGAGCAATCACGTGGGGAGACTGGGAGACCTCGCGGAGCGGAGGCGTCCCGTCGGCCGGCTGGGGACGACCGTCGTTCGGCCGCGTCGACTTCGACCGACGGCTGAAGCGGCTCGGCGCGCGGATCCTCGTCCGCTCCCACCAACCGTTCGCGCCGACGTTCCTGTTCGACGACCGCTGTCTCACGCTGTTCACGTCGTGCGCCTACGGGGGCGGCGCGCGCCGGGTCGCGATCCTTCGGCCCGGCCGTCGGATCGAGACGGCGAGGGACCTCGAGCTGATCGAGATCTGAGCCGCCTCCTTGTCCCCCTCCGAGTGAACCGCTACCCTGACCCTCGATACACACGATCGAGCGGCGTCGAGGCGCCGCCAATCCCACGGTAAGGAGAGAGGCTCTATGCCCGACCCGCGAATCGTGAAGCTCGCTCAAGTGTTGGTCAACTACTCGGTTTCCATCCGGCCGAAGGACAGGGTGATCGTCACGGGGTTCCCGGCGGCCGAGCCGCTGCTCAAGGCCGTCCTCGTGGAGGTTCTGAAGGCGGGCGGATACCCGATGAGTTTCGTCCATCTCCCTGGGGCGGACGAGCTGGCCTTCCGGCACGCCTCGGACGATCAGCTTCAGCACATCCCCGAGCCCCATAGGCTCGCGTACGAGACCTACGACGCGTCCATCTCGCTGATGAGCTCGGTCAATACGAAGGCGTTGACGAGCGTCCCGCCGGAGAAACTCGTCCTCACCAGCAAGGCCCAGCAGGAACTGCTGAAGACCCTGTTGGAGCGAACGGCGAAGGGCGAGTTCCGCTGGGTTGGGACGCTCTACCCGACGAACGCCTACGCCCAGGACGCGGAGATGGGCCTGATCGAGTACGAAGACTTCGTGTACAACGCGTGCCTACCGGATTTCGACGATCCGGTCGGCTACTGGCGCGGCGTCGAGGCGAAGCAACAGAAGATCGTCGATTGGCTGGCCGGAAAGGACGAGCTCCGCGTCGAGGCGAGCGACGTCGACCTTCGGATGAAGATCGTCGGCCGAAGCTTCATCAACTGCTGCGGGAGGCGGAACATGCCCGACGGCGAGATCTTCACCGGCCCGGTCGAGGACAGCGTCGAGGGGCACGTCCGGTTCTCCTATCCAACGACCTTCCAGGGACGGCGACTCGACGGCGTTCATCTCTGGTTCGAGAAGGGGAAGGTCGTCCGGGCGACGGCCGACAAGGGCGAGGACTTCCTGGCGAAGACGATCGACACCGACGAAGGCGCACGCTACGTCGGCGAGTTCGCGATCGGCACGAACAAGGGGATCACCCGGGCGACGGGGAACACCTTGTTCGACGAGAAGATCAACGGGAGCTTCCACATGGCCCTCGGCGCCGGGATGCCGGAGACCGGCAGCGTGAACCAATCGGCGATCCACTGGGACATGGTCTGCGACCTGACCGACCGTGGGAAGATCTGGGTCGACGACGAGCTGGTCTACGAGAGCGGGGACTTCGTCATCGAACTCTAGCCGCGCGTAGCGGCCCGGTTGTGACCCGATCTCCGGTCCCTGTATCCTCTGAGCGGCCATGGACAAAGCGACTTTGCGTCCGCTGGTGTTGGAGATCCTGAGGAAGACCCCGCAGACCCACCTCCACGCCATCGAGACCGAGATCCGGAAGCGGACCGACGACTACGAGCGGCACGACGCGCTCACCCTGCAGGAGGTCCTCTGGGACCTCCTCGTCCAGGGCGTCCTCGCCCCGGGGAAGAACTCGCTCAACCTGAACCTTCCGTTCGTCCACGTCACCGAGTTCGGCGCAGCGTGCCTCGAGGACGAAGCGATCCTCGCGCACGATCCGGACGGATACGTCGCCCGCCTCGAGTCAAGCTGCGGGGAGACCGCCGACCCGGATCTGATCGAGACGGCCCGAGAGGCCCTCCTCGCCTTCCTCGCCGGTCGGTACCCCTCCTCGGTCGTCATGCTCGGACGCTCGGCCGAGATCCTCCTCGACCGACTTGCCGTCGCGTTGATCCGCCACGGAAAGCGTGTCGGACGCGGTACCGTGAGGCTGGAGGAGGCTCGATCGCACCCGAACCGGCTCGCGGCGGCCGCCCTCCGGACGCTCGCTTCGAGAAGGCCCTCTCCGCCTCTCGCCGCCGACGCCGAGGGACAGCTCCGCGGGCTTCAGACGCTGATCGACGCCCCCCATTGGGCCGACGGGCGGGCCCGCCTCCCCCGTGTCGACCGGGAGACCGTCCACGCCTACCTCCTCCTCTTTCCCGGTCAATGCCGGTTCGTCTATGATCTGATCGCACACCTCGGGGGGAAATCGCCCGAGTAGCCCGCCGTCCCTCCGCCGTTTCACCGCGCAGGGAGGAAAGGAGATCGCATGACCGCTGCAGCGTACGCGGCCATCGTCGTTAGGGGACCGGCCATCGCGTTTCAGTCCTTCACCACCGGAAGCCTCGGCGGCCGGGTCGGGCTGCTGGTCCCGTTCGTCGGGACGTGGTCGATCGTGCGCTAGGAGAGCCGTGAAGACGCAGACGGGCGAGGACGCACCGCGCATCGGCACCCTGAACGAGAAGCCGCTCCACGCTGCGCTGAAGCGCTGGGCGGCGGAGGACGGCGATCGATTCGAGGTCCCCGTCGGACGGTTCGTCGCGGACATCGTCCGCGGAGACCAAATCATCGAGATCCAGACAGGCTCGACATCCATCCTCAAGCGGAAGCTCTCCGCGCTCCTCGGGCGTCATGCCGTCCGCCTCCTTCTCCCCGTCGCCGTCCTCAAGACGATCTCCACGCTCGACGAGAGCGGAGCGGAGATCCGCTCCCGCCGCTCGCCAAAGCGCGGCTCGCTCCTCGACGCGTTCCACGAACTGATCAACCTCCGCGCCTTCCTCGGCGATCCGAACTTCGCGATCGACCTCGTCCTCGTCCACGAGGAGGAGGTCCGACGACCGCGCAACGGCCCGAGGAGACGGAGACGGCGGAGGAGCTGGGAGATCCACGAGCGCCGATTGATCGAGGTCGTCGACTTCGTCTCGCTCCACCATCCGGCCGACTACCTGGCGTTCGTGCCGACCTCGTTGAGCGAGCCGTTCACGACCGCCGACCTCGCGCGCGCCGTCGACCGACCCCGGTGGATGGCACGGAAGATCGCCTACGTCCTCCGCGAGATGGGCGTCCTCGTCGCGGTCGGCAAGGCCGGAAACGCCATCCTCTACGAAAGGAGTTTCGGGAGCGGAGCGGTCCCCGCCGAATGAATCACCGAGGGATCCTCTCTTCTCCGGTACGATCCAGGGATGAATCAGCGGCGAGAGCGACGGAACCAACCTCCCGTGTCCCCGGTGGGCGAGGAGATCGCCAGCAGCATCACGCACGGCGTCGGCGCCTTCCTGAGCCTCGTCGGCACGGGCCTCCTCCTGGATCGGGCCGTCCGGGGAGAGGGAACGGGGCTTCGGATCGCGAGCTTCGCGATCTACGGCGCCAGCCTGTTCCTCCTCCACCTTTCGTCCACCCTCTACCACGCGCTCCGACATCCCGGCGCGAAGAAGGTCTTCTGGATCTTCGATCACTGCTCGATCTACCTGCTGATCGCCGGGACGTACACGCCGTTCCTCCTGCTGTCGCTCTGGGGACGCTGGGGGGCGACCCTCCTCTCGACGATCTGGGGGCTGACGATCCTCGGGATTGTCTTCAAGAGCCTGTACATCGGGAGGCTCCGCAAGACCTCGGTCGTCCTGTACGTCCTGATGGGCTGGCTGATCGTCGTCGCCGCTCGCGAGGTGTGGCTGCGGGTGCCCCACAGGGCGCTCGTCTACGTCGCGGCCGGCGGGCTCCTGTACACCGCCGGGATCGTCTTCTACGGATGGAAGAAGCTGCGCTTCCACCACGCCATCTGGCACCTGTTCGTCCTCGGCGGGAGCGCCTGCCACTACCTCGCGATCCTGTTCTACCTCGCGCCGTAGGGCCGTTCGTTGAGTTCGTAGTGCGCGGTTCGCAGTTCGCGGTTCGGGTTCGGGGTAGCGGCGGGTTCATAGAGTTCGGGAGGCGACGGAGTGTAGGGTTCGCACTGCGAACCCTACGAACTCGATCCCACGCTTTCCCGAACCCGCGGTTTCGTGTTAGCATCCTCCCGGGAGGTGGTCGGAGTGAAGGAGTTCTCCTTCCTGATCGGCAACTGCCCGGGAGCCATCGCCGGGATCGCGGAGGCTCTCGGGAAGGAACACGTGAACATCGAGGGGATCGCCGGCCTGACGGTGCTGGAAGAGGGCGTCGTGAGCCTGATCACCGACAACCCGGGGACGACGCGCAAGACGCTGCACGACCTCGGGATCGATTTCGAGGAGCGCGAGGCGATCGTGCTCGATCTCCCGAGCCACCCGGGCGAGCTCGCCACGCTCCTCGGGCGGCTGAAGGAAGAGCGGATCAACGTGCTCTCGATCTACGCCGCCGCCGACAAGAACAAGCTCGTCTTCACGGTCGACAATCTGGATCGCACCAAGGAGATCCTGCGGATCGAGTGACTGACCGGCGGCTCGCCATCGAAACGGCCGGCGCGGAGACGGCCG
>CAZGXU010000031.1:24276-24671 GCA_964530075.1 uncultured Thermotogae bacterium | reverse complement strand
AGATCTTTCGAATCAGCTCGTTGATGTGGGTCGGCACGCGGATGGTCCGCGAGCGATTGGTGATCGCCCGGAGGATCGCCTGCCGGATCCACCACGTGGCGTAGGTGGAGAACTTGTACCCCTTCGTGTAGTCGAACTTCTCGATCGCCTTCATCAGGCCGAGGTTCCCCTCCTGAATGAGATCGAGGAACGGGAGCCCGCACCCTCGGTACTTCTTGGCGATCGAGACCACGAGGCGGAGGTTCGCCTCGGCCAGCTCTTCCTTCGCTTGCTTGTCTCCACTCTCGATCCGCTTCGACAGTCGCACCTCGTCCTCGCGCGTCAGGAGCGGCACGCGGCTGATCTCGCCGAAGTAGGTTCGAATCGGGTTGTCCGATCTCGAGGAGCGCGCCGCC
>CAZGXU010000031.1:0-24266 GCA_964530075.1 uncultured Thermotogae bacterium | reverse complement strand
GGTCTTCCTCCGGCTTCGCGCTCAGGTTCTTGCTCAGGTTAATCGTTGCCTTCGATTCTTTCATCAATTCTCCTGGGGGCGGACGCGCCTTCGGCAATCAGACAGAATCGGACGCCCTCGGGCCTCCGATCCGCAGTCGGTCTCGTGCAGTTCCCTGCTGTTCCCGCTTCTACCTGCGCATATCCGCGCCGGGAGGAGTATACCACAAGTCCGAAACGAAATGAAGAGGAGACCGGGCGGCAGGGTCCGTGAACGCCTCTCGCGCGCTAGACGCGCGGGAGGAAGGCGATCAGCGCGGCGACGCCGAGGCCGACGAGAATCCAGAGCGTCGGACCGTCCACGAAGAGCGACGCTGGGCGGGCGCGGCCGATGGCCACGCTCAATCCGAGGGAGATCTCGGGGGTGAGCGTCCAGGTGACCGGGAGCGGCTCGACGGAGCGGACTTGGAGGGTCAGGGCGAGGGGGTCCAGAACCCACGCCTGGACCCCTACCTTCAGATTCAGGTGAGGGACGCCGACCCACGTCGAGCCGATGTGGTGCCACCGGGCGGTGAGGCCACCCCCGGCGTAGAAGTTCGCCGCGCCGAGCCAGCCCTTGACGAGGAGGGAGACACTCCCTTCGTACAAGTTCGGGAACGAGGACGGGTAGGTCCCGATGTCGACCGCGACGGTCAGGTTGTGCGAAAGGAACGCCTCGCCGGTGAGGACGGAGAAGGAATCGGACCAGTCGACCGGGAGCCTGTAGGGGACGCCGACGGCGAACCCGACGGAGAACGGAGCCTGCCCGAGCTCGGCGGCGCAGGGCGTGCCCACGGCGAGCCCGAGAAGGGCCGTGATCAGCAAGGCACGGGTTCTCATCTCATCCTTCACTCCTCCCGCACCAGGATGCTACGCGCCGGACCGGCGCCACCGGGAGGCCGCCCGACCCCTGCGCAGGGGAGGCGTGTCCCCACGCCCGATCGGCCTCGTTGCGGCGGAGACGCGATCGGGTACCCTCTTCCGTATCCGCGGGAGCAGGCGGGAGGCCTCACGTGAGGATTCGTGAACTCAGGGCGGAGGACTACGATGAGTTGATCGCCCTCTGGAATGAGGCCGGCCTTCCGCACCGTCCCCGAGGGCGGGACGGGCGCGACCGGCTCGTCCGGGAGATCCAAGGGGACCGTTCGATTTTCCTCGCCGCCGAGGAGGGCGGAAGGCTGGTCGGCGCCGTCCTCGGGACGCACGACGGCCGGAAGGGGTGGATCAACCGGCTCGCCGTATCGCCGGCACATCGCGGGCGGGGCATCGGAAGCTCGTTGGTCAACGAGGTGGAGGAGAGGCTGCGCGGGGAGGGGATCGAAATCGTGACCTGCCTGATCGAGGACTGGAACGAAGGCTCGATGGCCTTCTTCGAGCGGATCGGGTTCGTTCCGCACCCGGACATCGTTTACTACTCGAAGCGGAGGTCCGCGGACGTCTAGCCGTCGATCGGCCCGGGTTCAGGGAGTCGGTTCGACCGGGATGTTCGGGAGGACGATCGTCACCTCGTGCCCGGTCTTCGAGGTCAATCCGCGTTCGTCTCGTACGAAGAGCTGGATCGTGTATTCGCCCTCGACCGGATAGCGCACGCGGAGGATCGGGACCGTGACGAGCTTCGAGTAGTCCAGAGGCGTCAGGATCTCGGCGTCGTCTCCGAACGTCCACATGTACGCAGCGATCGCGTCCCCGTCGGGGTCCGACGAAGAGGACGCGTCGAGGTCGACGACGAGGGGATCCTCGGTCACGTTGTAGACCACGACGAACGACGCGGTCGGCGGCCGACTGAGGAGAAAGCACCCGGCGACGAGGGCGAGTGTCCCGAGCAGCACGACGAGACCGGCGATCCATCTCGCTTGGTTCATGTTGGCCTCCCTTCGGATCAGCATAGCGGAAAGACGGGGGGATTGTCGAGGGTCGGCCGAAGCGGCCGAGCATCCGCACCGCCCCGGAAGGCTCTCGCGACGAGGACCCCGCGCCAGCACGAGGAGCATGCTGGCGGATCGCGCTTCGGGGTGTCGGCGTCAGATGGAGCCGGTGGAAGGGATCTGGAAGGCTCTCGCGACGAGGTCTCCGATGACCTGCGAACGATACTCGGCCGTCGCGCGAACGTCGCTGATCGGGGAGACGGCCTCCACGGCGAGGTCCCTCGCCTCCGCGATCGTCCCGTCGCTCGGTGCCGAGCCCCGGAGGTGCTCCTCGATCGCGCGGAGGCGAAGGGGCGTCGGTGCGACCGATCCGGCGGCGAAGCGCGCCTCGGCGATTCGCCCATCGTTGACCCGGATCAGGGCGCCGAGCGACGCGATGGCGATCGTGAGAGCGCGCCGCTTCCCGACCTTGTGATAGAAGGTCCGATACCCCGCCTCGGGGATCGGAACCCGGATCGTTCGGACGAACTCGCCCGGATCGAGCGCGGTCCTCCCCGGGCCGAGGGTAAAGCCGTCGAGGGGCGCAGTCCGACGACCGCCGGGGCCGACGAGGTCGAGCTCGGCGTCGTAGAGGAGGAGCGGGATCGCGCTGTCCGCCGCGGGCGACGCGTTGCTCAGGTTCCCCCCGAGGGTCCCGCGGTTGCGAATCTGAACCGATCCGAGGGATCGTAGGGCGGCCGCGAGGAGCGGCAGCGCCTCGCGGACGAGCGGTGAGGCGAGGATCTCGCTCTCCGGGACGGCCGCTCCGATCTCGATCGCCGTCTCCGTCCGACGGATCCCGCGCAGGGTCGGGACCTGGCCGACGTCGACCAGGAGATCGGGGTGGGCGAGCCCGCTCCGGATCTTGACGACGAGATCGGTCCCGCCGGACAGGATCGCCGCTCCGGGTTCGGTCAGCGCGGAGATCAGCTCGGCCTCGTCGGCTACGCGTCGGTACCGCATGCGCGATCCTCCCTCCATGCGGCGAGGTCCGCCGGGCGGTCGATGTCGTAGACGCAGCCGGGGTCCTCCACATCGATCGGCACGAGCTCCTCGCGATGGGCCTCGACGTACGCCCGCCCCCCGGCGTCGCCGGCGAGCGATCGCTGCAGCTCCGAAAGGCACGAGCGGTGAAAGTAGACGGGAAATCCGCGACGTCCCCGGTGGACCGGCGCGACGATTCGCGCCCCCCTCTCCGCGGTGCCGAGCACGGTGCGGACCGTCTCGGGCTGGATGAACGGCATGTCGGCGTGAAAGACGAGGACGCCGGCCGCTCCCGGCGAAACGGCGTCGAGCCCGAGGCGGAGGGACCGACTCATCCCGGCTTCCGGCGCGCTGTTCATCACCACGGCGCACGCGGTCAGGTCGACGGCCTCCTCGATCCGTCCCGCCGATCCCGATCCGAGGACGACGATCGGGCGCGCGATCCCTGCGGTGCGGATCCGCCGGAGGATCCGCGAAAGAGCCGGTTCGCCCCCGACCGTTGTGAGTGGCTTGATCTCGCCCATTCGGGTCGCCAGGCCGGCTGCGAGGACGATCGCGTCGATCACGAATTCTCCCGCATCCGGTCGGCGGCGAGCCGCACCGCCTCGACGATCTTCGCGTACCCCGTGCAGCGACAGAGGTTCCCCTCGATGGCGGAACGGACCTCGTCGTCGGTCGGCTCGGGGTTGTCGCGGAGGAGCGCGTAGACCGACATGATGAATCCCGGTGTGCAGAAGCCGCACTGAACCCCCCCGGCGTCGACGAACGCGCGCTGGATCGGATGGAGCCGATCTCCGTCGGCGAGGCCCTCGATCGTCAGGACGTCCGTGCCGTCGGCCTGAGGAGCGAGGACGAGGCACGAGTTGACCGGGCGGCCGTCGATCAGGACGGTGCACGCCCCGCATTCCCCCTCGCCGCATCCCTCTTTCGTCCCCGTCAAGTGGAGGTCCTCGCGGAGGAGATCGAGCAAGCGCGTCTCGGCGTCGACCTCCCGCTCGAAGCGTCTCCCATTGACCGTCAGTCGGATCTTCATAGGTGCTCCTCAATCGCGCGGAGCGACGGCTCGACGACGATCGGTTCGCCGGCCGTCCTCCTCGCCGAGACAACGTCCTTCAGTCCGTTCCCCGTAATCATAGCCGCCGCCGACTTCCTCGCGAGGTCACCGGTCTCGGCGAGCCGGAGGAGCCCGGCGAAGGCCGCCGCCCCGGCCGGCTCGGCGAAGACGCCGGTCCGTCGTGCGAGGAGCGCGATCGCGCCGAGGATCGCATCGTCCGTCACGGTGACGAACCGACCGCCGTTTGCGCGGACGTACTGGACCGCCTTGACGATGTCGCGCGGCGCTCCGACGCAGATGCTGTCAGCGATCGTCGACGCTTCGACGTCCTCGATCTCGACCTCTCCGTCTCGGTATCGAGCGAAGGCTCGCGCGATCGGAGCGGCCCCCTCGGCCTGAACGCCGACGACCTGCGGAGGCCGCTCGATCAGGCCGATCCGCTCCAGTTCGGCGAACCCCTTGCAGATCCCGCTGATCACCGAACCGTCGCCGACGCTGACGAAGACGACGTCGGGCGGATTCCAACCGAGCTGCTCGGCCAGCTCGAGGGCGCCGGTCTTCTTCCCTTCGACGAGGTACGGGTTGACGGCCGCGGAGCGGTTGTACCATCCGAACGCGTCGGCCGCCTCGGCGGCGAGATCGTATGCGACGTCGTAGGAACCGTCGACCAGGAAGACGCGCGCGCCGTAGACGAGGAGCTGCGCGAGCTTCGCCTCCGGGGCCGCCCGGGGGATGAAGATGATCGTCTCCAGCTCCGTGGCGGCAGCGAATCCGGCGAGCGAGCTTGCGGCGTTCCCCGTCGACGCGCACGTGACGACGCGTTTCCCCTTCTCCTGGGCCTTGATCACGACGACCGAGCTCGCCCGGTCCTTGTACGACGCGGTCGGGTTCTGGCCGTCGTCCTTGACGAAAAGCTCGGACAGCCCGAGTTCGGACGCGAGGTCCGGAAACCGGTAGACCGGCGTCCAGCCGACGCGAAGCGGCTGGATGTGGGCCTTCGTCTCGATCGGCAAGAGCGGCAGGTACCGCCACATCGACGCTTCCCCGTTCCGAGCGAGCGTCTTCCGCGTCAGCTCGCGCTGCACGGCGTCGTAGTCGTACAGGACCTCGAGGGTCCCGCGTCGCGGGCCGCATGCCGGGCAGGTGTAGTCGATCCGCTCCGGGTCGTAGTCCGACCCGCAGGTGACGCAACGGAGGGTCTCGATCCTCCCCATCAGACGGCCTCCCCCTTCGGCTCCGTCCCGATCGGCAGGTAGGCGGCCGACTCGATGATCCCGGTGAGGAGGACGGCCATCTCGACCGCTGGCCGGAGCGAGATCGCCGCATCGAACGGGACCTTCAGCTCGGCCGTCTCGACGGCGAACTCCGCCGAGAGCCGGGCCCGAACCTCCGGCGCGTCGTAGACGAAGCCGGACGCGGTCCGTTCGAGGCGCGCCTCGCGCCCTTCCTCGCGGCGGCGGAGGGCGCCCGCCTCGATGAAGAACGCGTTGTCGCGCTCGGCCTCGTAGTCCTCCCGACGGAGGAAGAGGCGCGGCTTATCGCGGTACGGCTTCCCGTCGTGGGTGCAGAACGTGGCGCAGTCGCCGCACTCGTTGCACAGGTCGTCGACGTGAAGGATCTGCCGTCCCTGTGCGATCCTCACCGGTTCTTCGCCGACGGGCACAAGCCGGCCGCCGCGGGGCGCGAGGATCGGCGTGCTGACGTCTACGGTCGGGACGCGGATCGCGACGTTCGCGCGGTTGGGGCAGACCTCGACGCATCGATCGCAGAGGATCTGGCACTGCAGGCAGCGCTCGGCCTCCGCGCGGGCGGCGGGCTCGGCGAGGGTCCCTTCGACGGGGTCGAAGCCGGACCGCTCCTCGATCGGGAGAGACGGCGGGCACTGCTGCGGCGACTTCCGCGCTCTAAGGACCTTCAGCCGGCGGACGTCCTCCTCCGAGACGGCTCGATCGGGGAGCGGCGGGGCGGCGAAGGGGACGCCGAGCCGCGCGCAGATCGCTTCGGCGGCGCGTCGCCCGTCGGCGCATGCTTCGACGATGATCGCCGGGCCGCGCGCGATGTCGCCGCCGGCGTAGATGCGTTCGACCCTCGTCTGCCCCGTCGAACCGTCGACGCGGATCCGGCCGCCCTCATCGACCACGACGCCGCTTCCGTCGAGGAACCGTGCGCCGCTCCGCTGCCCGATAGCGAGCAGGATCGCGCTCGCGGGGATGGGGAACTCGCTCCCGTCGATCGGGATCGGGCGTCTCCGCCCGTCCTCTTCCGGATCACCGAGCGCGACGCGGACGGCGTCGAGCCCGGCGACGCGGCCCCGCTCGACCCGCACGCGGACCGGCGACGCGAGCTCCAGGAGCTCGTTCCCTTCGGCGAGGAGGTCCTCGATCTCCTCCGGCTCGGCCGGCATCTCCGCTCGGCTGCGGCGGTAGACGACGGTCGCGGGCCGACCGGTCAGCCGCTGCGCGGTACGGGCGGCGTCCATCGCCGTGTTTCCTCCGCCGATGACGACGACCCGGTCGCCGAGATCCGGCGGCTCCCCGTGCGCCACGCGGTCGAGGAAGTCGAGCGCGCCGTAGACCCCGTCCGCGTCGATCCCGTCGACGGCGAGGCGCGTGTCCTCCGAGAATCCGCACGCGACGTAGACGGCGTCGAAGCCCTTCCCGAGGAGATCCTCCGGCGGGACGTCGACCCGGCGGCCGCACTCGATCGTCGCGCCGAGCCCCTCGATCCGGGCGATGTCGGCCCGGACGACCGCCTCCGGGAGGCGGAACGCCGGGGCGATCGCGAGCATCCCGCCCGCCCGGTCCTTCGCCTCGAGGACCGTCACGCCGATTCCGCTCGAGGCGAGGAAGTAGGCCGCGGCGAGCCCCGAGGGACCGCTCCCGACGACGGCGACCCGCCGATCGGTCGCCGGTGCAGCCGGGAGGGAGACCGTCCCGCGCTCGACCGCGAACCGCTTCAGCCACCGGATCGCGACCGGCTCGTCGTAGACGTTCCGGGTGCAGCCGGTCTGGCAAAGGTGGGTGCAGACGTGGCCGGTGACGCCGGGGAGCGGGTTCCGATGGAGGATCGTCGCGAGGGCGCGGTCGTCCTCTCCGGCGGCGAGCCAATGGGCGTATTCGGGGACGTCCTGGCAGACGGAGCACCGCGCGACGCACGGCGCCTCGATGCAGTCGAACAGGTCGAGCTTCGACTCGACCTTCGGCAGCCCATAGGGGTGATAGGCCTTCCGGTACCGCGGGTCCTCGAGCGCCGCTCGGGCGATCCGGGCGAGCGTCTCTTCGCGGCCGGACGCCAGCCCCTCCAGGTCGATCGCGCTCCGCTCCTCGATCTCCGCTTCCAGCCGCTCGAGGTACTGCGCGAGCCGGGCGTAGCCCCCGGGCTTGAGCAGGTCGGAGGCGACCGTCACCGGGAGCGCGCCGGCGGAAAGGAGGTCGGCCAGGTTGAGCGCGTCCGCGCCGGCCGAATAGGAGACGTTCAGGTCGCCGTCGAGGTCCTCGATCAGCCGACGGAACAGGTGAACCGTGATCGGGTAGAGCGCCCGGCCGGACATGTACATCTCCTCGCCGGGGAGGACGCCCCGATGGTTGGCCATCGCCAGGGTGTTCGAGAGCTTGACGCCGAACGTCAGCCCGCGATCGGTGGCGGCGGCCCGCAGCGATCGGATCAGTTCGAGCGCCCGATCGTACTGCAGATCGTGCTCGAAGACGCGGTCCGGGATGTCGATCGATCGATACCCGAGGTCCTCGTGGAGGATCCGCAGGACGGTCTCCTTTCCGAGAAGCGTCGGATTCAGCTTCACGACCGTGTGGAGCCCGCGCTCTTCGATCAGGTAGCGGGCGATCTTCTCGATCTCCTCCGGCGGGCACCCGTGCATCGTCGAGAGCGTGACGCTGTCGACGATCCGTGACGGGATCTCGATGTCGGCGAACCACGGGCGACCCACACGGAGGGCGGCCCGGACGGCCTCGATCTCGCTGCTCGCGTCCTCCAGCCGGCCCATGAAGCGCTGCATCGGCGGGCTGAGGATCCCCTCGAGGTCGTAGCCGACGCTCATGTTGAAGATCGTCCCGAAGCGCGTCGCCTCGAACCCGAGGAGGCGTCGGAGGACGTGAATGAGCACCCATGCCTTGACGTACTCGCCCAACGATTCGTACAGCCGGAGTTCCTGCGACCACTCGACGTTGTACCCCTCGTCCTCCATGTCGATGCACGGGCGGGGGATCTTCAGCTCGTCCATCACCTGAACCGTTTTCAGCTCGATGAACCGGCCGCCGCAAACCCACGCAGTGACGATATTCTGCGCCAACTGCGTGTGCGGTCCGGCGGCCGGCCCGATCGGTGTGGCGAGGTGGTGCCCGAACAGGCGGGTCGCGTACGGCGTGCGATCGCGCGGGACGAAGAAGAGCTCTCGAGGGATCCCGAAGATCGATCCCCGCGTCTCCAGCTCCTGCAGGATCCAATCGAGGAGGCTCTCGAACGGCAGGGTGCGCATGCGGTCGGTCAATCCGGTTTCCCTCCTATCCGAGACGACCCCAGAGCCGCTCCGCCTGCTCTCGTGCGCGGGCGTAGACCGCGTCCTCGTCGACATCGACGAACCCTCCGTCCCTCAGGATCCGCCGACCGGCGACGAACAGGTCCGCGACGCGGAGGCTGTGAACGGCGGTCCCGAACAGCAGGTGGCCGAGGACGGTCTCCGCCCGGAGCGGGGTCGGCGGGGCGTAGTCCAGTACGGCGATGTCGGCCGGCGCCCCC
The DNA here is from genome assembly GCA_964530075.1 of uncultured Thermotogae bacterium. Lineage (GTDB taxonomy): Bacteria > Bipolaricaulota > Bipolaricaulia > UBA7950 > UBA9294 > JANQEA01. The sequence continues at coordinate 15,555 of CAZGXU010000031.1, read as the reverse complement.
GGCGCGAGCCGTCCGAAGCCGACGCCGAGCAGCCGCTCCGCGATCCTGGGGTTGTTTCGGAACAGGAGGGCGCCGAGGGCGTCGATCGGGCCGGCGAGCGGATCGGCGCGGCCGTGCTTCTGGAGGATCCCCGCGGTGAACAGCTCGGCCAGCATGTTCGCACCGAGCCCGTCGGTCCCGAGGCCGGTCAGGGCGCCGCGGTCGAGGAAGCCTGGCATGTCGAACAGGCCGACGGCGTTGTTCATGTTCGAGCGCGGATTGTGGACGACGACGGCGTCCCGCTCGACGACGAGGTCCTTCTCGGCCTCGTCGATGTGCAGGCAGTGAGCGAGGATCGACCTCGGACGGAGGAGGCCGAACCGGTCGAGCCGCTCCGCGATCCGGAGGCCATGCTTCCGCTCGCACTGCACCTCATCCTCCGGCCCCTCAGCGACGTGGACGTGGACACCAGCGCCGTCGGGGATCGTGGAGGCGACCCGCTCCAGCGTCTCGTCCTCAATCGTGAACGACGCGTGGAGGCCGAACTGCGCCGAGCAGTGCGGATCCCCAGGCTCGACGGCGTCGAGGAAGCGGAGGTTCTCCTCGATCCCCTGGGCGCTTCGCCCGGGGCCGTCGCGATCGGAGAGCTCGTAGCAGAAGACGCCGCGGAGCCCGAGACGATCGCAGACCTCCTCCTTCACGAGATCGAGGGAGCCGTGGATGGCGTTCGGGCTGGCGTGGTGATCGATCAGCGTGGTCACCCCGCAGCGCGCCGCCTCCATCGCCCCGACGAGGGCGCTGGCGCGGATCGATTCCGGATCGAGCGCCTTGTCGAGCCTCCACCACAGCTGTTCGAGGATCTGCGTAAACGATGTCGGATCGAACGGCGAGACGGCCATGCCACGAGCCAGGCTGCTGTACAAGTGCGTGTGGGCGTTGATCAGCCCCGCCACGGCCAGCCTCCCGGTGCCGTCGATCCGCTCGGCCCGCGGGTCCGAGCCGAGGGCCGACACGTCCCCGGCAGGACCGATCGCCTCGATCTTGTCCCCTCGAATCAGGACCGCGGCGCGATCGAGGATCTCGGTACCTGTCCAGACCGTGAGGGGCGCCAGCAGTAGATCCATCCGCTCTCCCGTCGTGCGTTTCTCCGGTTGGATTCAGCCAATTCGATCCTGTAGGATAGCCCTTGTCGGACTGCCTGACAATGTCGCAGGAATGCTGTTGGCGGTCCCTTCCTGCGACGGGTGGTGGGTCCGGCGGATTCGAGACGATGGGGTGACGGCTCCTCCGCGAGGGCGGTCGTCCTCTCCAACGGGAGTCGTGCCATGCCCGAGCGAAGACCGTTTCACGAGATGACGCGCGACCTGGTGGCGGTCTCCTCCGGCGGACGACCGGCGGATCTGGTCATCCGCGACGGCCGTTGGGTCAACGTCTGCTCGGGCGAGATCATCGAGGGGACCGACGTCGCCGTGCTCGGCTGCCGGATCGTCTACTGCGGGCCGGACGCCGGCGGGATGATCGGCCCCGAGACGGCGGTGATCGAGGCGGAAGGCCGGCATCTCGTTCCCGGCCTCCTCGACGCGCACATGCACGTCGAGAGCACGATGCTCAGTCTGAGTCGGTTCGCGGGTGCGGTCCTCCCCCGCGGGACGACCGGGGCGTTCATCGATCCGCACGAGATCGCGAACGTCCTCGGCCTCGCCGGGGTCCGCATGATGGTCGACGAGGCGCGGACGACGCCGATGCAGGTTTACGTCCAAATCCCGTCCTGCGTCCCGGCCGCCCCCGGCCTGGAGACGTCGGGAGCACGGATCGGCCCGGCGGACGTCGCCGAGGCGATGGGATGGGACGGCGTCATCGGGCTCGGTGAGGTGATGAACTTCCCGGGCGTGGCCGCGGGGGACGAGGCGCTTCACGCGGAGATCGGGGCGGCGTTGAAGGCCGGTGGAATCATCGGGGGGCACTACGCCTCGCCCGATCTCGGGGCGCCGTTTCACGCGTACGCCGTCGGCGGGCCGAGCGACTGTCACGAGGGAACGCGCGCGGAGGACGTCCGCGCCCGCGTCCGGCAGGGGATGTACGCGATGATCCGGGAGGGCTCGGCGTGGCGCGACCTGGCGGAGCAGGTCGTCGCGGTCACCGAGGGCGGGATCGATCCGCGACACGTCCTCCTCTGCACCGATGATCGCCATGCCGGAACGCTTCTGCACGAGGGGCACATGGACGACGTCGTCCGGAGGGCGATCCGCGCCGGCGTCCCGCCGATGACCGCGATTCGGATGGCGACCCTGAACACGGCGGAGCACTTCGGCGTGGTGCAGGACGTGGGATGCATTGCGCCCGGGCGGTACGCCGACGTCCTCCTCGTCGACGGGTTGGAGCGGTTCGACGTGACGGCGGTCGTCGCGGCCGGCGGGGTCGTCGCGCGCGAGGGGGTGCTCGCGGTGACGATCCCGGCCTTCGAGTACCCCGAGTCGGCCCGACGGAGCGTCCACGTCACCCGGAGGCTCGACCGATCCGATTTCGCCGTCCCGGCGCCGGAGGGCGCCGTCACGGCCCGATGCCGGGTGATCGGAATCGTCGAAGATCAGGCTCCGACGCGCGCGCTGATCGAGGAGATCCCCGTGATTGATGGGGGCGTCGTGCCGGCCGCCGCCGGGGACATCGCTCGCCTCGCCGTGGTCGAGCGGCATCGCGGGAGCGGCCGGATCGGCCTGGGGTTCGTCCGCGGCTTCGGCCTCGAGGGCCGGTGCGCGCTCGCGAGCACCGTGGCGCACGACAGCCACAACCTGCTCGTGTTGGGGACCGACGTCGACGCGATGGCGGATGCCGCGAACCGCGTCGTCGAGATCGGCGGAGGGATCGTCCTCGTCCGGGACGGGTCCGCAATCGCTGAGATCCCTCTGCCGATCGCCGGGCTGATGGCCGAGGAGCCGATCGAGGAGGTCGCGGCCCGGGCGGAGGCGCTTCATCGGGGGCTACGGTCCTGCGGTTGCACCGCCGGCGATGCGTTCATGACGTTCTCTCTCCTCGCCCTCCCCGTCATCCCCCGGCTGCGGCTGACCGATCGCGGTCTCGTCGACGTCGATACGTTCGAGATTGTGCCGCTGTTTGTCGACGGAGATAATCCGTAGGGGAGACGAACGAGGTGTCCTGATGGGTATTCGAGACTACTTGAAGCCGACGAACGTCGAGGAGGCCTGGGCCGCGTTCGCCGAGCGGGGAAGGGCGGCGAAGCCGATCGGCGGGGGGATCGACGTCCTCCTGTACGCCGCGCCGGAGACGACGACCCTGGTCGACCTGGCGGGGCTGGGGATGTCGTACGTTCGTGGGGAGGACGGTCTGGCGGTCGGTGCAACGACGACGTTCACCGAGATCATCGAATCGCCTCTCGGACGGGAATACCTCGGTGGGATCCTGATCGAGGTGCTGGAGAGGGTCGCCTCACCGCTCCAACGAAACGTCGGGACGATCGGTGGGACGCTCGGGAGCGCGCACCCCTGGTCGGACGTGATCCCGCTTCTGCTCGTTCTGGCTGCCGAGGTGTCCATCTACGAGGGCCGCCAGCGAGTTCTACCGTTGGCGGAGTATCTCGCGACCCGCGCGGCGGGCGAGCGGCCGCTGATCACCGAGGTCCGCCTGCCGACGCCGCCGGCCGTCTCCGCCTGCGGGTTCGAGAAGTTCAACGCCACCGGATTCGACGTGGCCGTTCTCAACTGCGCCTGCTTCGTCGCCCTCGACTCGGGACGGTGTAAAACGGTGCGGATCGCGGTCGGGGGGACGCCGCGCCTGGCGACGAGGCTGACGACGGTCGAGGACGCCTTGACCGGGGCCTCGCTCGACGGCGCGACGATCGATTGGATCGCCGCGATGGCGGGGGAGACGATCGACGTTCGGGACGATTGGAGGGCGTCCGCCGGATATCGACGGGATCTCGTCCGCGTCGGCGTGTCGCGTTCCCTCCAGCGGATTGCCGAAAAACTGGGAGGGACAGGATGACGATCACGCTGACGATCAACGGCGCCCACAGGACGCTCTCGATCGAGCCGGGCGAGAGGCTTCTCGATCTCCTCCGACGCGAAGGGTGCATGGGGGTGAAGATCGGGTGCAGGGCGGGCGACTGCGGGGCCTGCGCGGTTCTGTTGAACGGCCGCGCGGTCAACTCCTGTCTCGTCTTTGCGGTGAAGGCGGACGGTGGGGAGGTCGTCACGGTCGAGGGCCTCGAGCGGGACGGCCGGCTCCATCCGGTGCAGCAAGCGTTCCTCGACGGGGGGGGGATTCAGTGCGGCTACTGCACGCCGGGGATGGTGATCGGCGCGGTCGATCTCCTGTCCCGCAACCCGGACCCGACCGAGGACGAGATCCGGAAAGGCCTGGCAGGCCACCTCTGCCGCTGTACGGGATACGTGAAGCAGATCCGCGCCGTAAGACGGGCCGCCGCCGCGATGAGGGGAGAGCGATGACCGAGCGGCCGGACTTCGCGATCGTCGGCAAGAGCGCGCGGAAGGTCGACGGCCGCGCCCTCGTCACCGGCAAACCGGTCTTCACCGCCGACCTGTGTCTCCCCGGGACGCTGCACGTCAAGATCCTCGGAAGCCCTTACGCTCACGCGCGGATCCTGGACATCGACACGTCGGAGGCCGAGGCGATTCCGGGCGTCGCCTGCGTGCTGACGCACGAGAACACCCCGCCGACGCGGCACACGACGGCCGGGCAGGGGGCCCCCGAACCGTCGCCGTACGACGCGCGGATGTTTGAGGACAAGGTCCGGTTCGTCGGCGATCGGGTCGCCGCCGTGGCGGCCGATTCCGAGGAGGCCGCCGATGCCGCGCTGAAGGCGATCCGGGTGGAGTACGAAGAGCTCCGGCCGGTCCTGTCGATCGACGAGGCGCTCCGCGAAGGAGCGCCGGTGGTCCACGACGAGAGGGACTCGACTGGGATCTACGACGCGGACCGGAATCTCGTCGCCGACGTCGATATCGACGTTGGCGACGTCGAGGCGGGGTTCGCGGGATCCGACGTCGTCGTCGAGACAACTTGCGAGACCCAGTACGCGCAGCACGCGCCGATCGAGACGCACGTCGTCTACAGCTACCTCGACAGCGCCGGGCGTCTCGTCCTCCGGACGAGCACCCAGGTCCCCTTCCACGTGCGGCGGATCGTCGCGCGGACGCTCGGGATCCCGATCCGGGACATCCGGGTGATCAAGCCGCGGGTCGGCGGCGGATTCGGGACGAAGCAGGAGGTCCTGCTCGAGGACCTTGCCGGCCTGGTGACGCTGCGGACCGGTCGGCCGGCGTTGATCCGCCTGTCGCGGAAGGAGGAGTTCACCTCGGCCAGGACGCGCCACCCGATGCGCGTCCGAATCAAACTCGGCGCCGATGGGAAGACGGGAATCCTCCGGGCGATCGAGATGGAGGCAGTCTCCAATACCGGCGCGTACGGCGCGCACGGGCTGACCGTCCTCGCCAACGCCGGCTCCAAGACGCTCCCGCTGTACAACAAGGCGCCGAACGCCCACTTCTACGGGCAGGCGGTCTACACGACGCTTCCTGTCGCCGGTGCCTACCGCGGCTACGGCGCGACGCAGGGGTACTTCCCTCTGGAGACGGCGATGGACGAGCTGGCCGAACGGCTGGGGATCGACCCGATCGAGCTCCGGCGCCGGAACCACATCCGAGTCGGCGAGACCTCGCCGATCTTCGAGAAGCTCGGGGAGGGGCGGGAGGGCGTCGAGCAGACGCTCAAGAGCTGCGAGCTCTCGCGGTGCCTCGAGGTCGGCGCCGAGCGGATCGGCTGGGCCGAGAAGCGGGGGAAGAGGCTTCGCGACGGATCGTGGGTCCACGGGCTCGGGATGTCGATCATGATGCAAGGCTCGGGGATCCCACGGATCGACATGGCCGCGGCGACGATCAAGATGAACGAGGACGGCTCGTTCAACCTCCTGATCGGCGCGACCGACATCGGCACCGGCTCGGACACGATCCTGGCTCAGATCGCGGCGGAGGTCCTCGGCGTGCCGCTGGAGGAGATGATCGTGACGTCCTCGGACACCGACCTCACCCCGTTCGACGTGGGGGCGTACGCGTCGTCGACGACGTACGTCTCGGGGACGGCCGTGCTGCGGGCAGCGGAGAAGGTCCGCGACCAGATCCGCGCGGCGGCCGCGCCGGTCCTCGGGTGCGATGCGAGCGAGCTGAGGTTGGTCGACCGGTCGGTCGAGGCGCCGAGCGGAGAGAGGGTCTCGCTGGCGCGGGTCTGCCACCGCGCGATGTACGAATCGGACCAGTTCCAGATTGCCGCCACGGCGTCGTACGTCCCGACCGAGTCGCCGCCGCCGTTCCTCGCCAACTTCGCCGAAGTTGCGGTCGACACCGACACCGGGCGCGTCAAGGTCGTGCGCTACGTCGCCGCCGTCGACTGCGGGGTGGCGGTCAACCCGGCGTTGGCGGAGGGGCAGATGGAGGGGGCGATCGTCAACGGGATCGGCTATGCGCTCACCGAGGAGATGCTGCTCAGCTCGCGCGGGCGCGTGCGGAACCCGTCGCTGTTCGACTACAAGATACCGGGGGCCCTGGACGTCCCAGAGCTCGAGGTGATCCTCGTCGAGTCCTATGAGCCGACGGGTCCGATGGGGGCCAAGTCGATCGGCGAGATCGGGATCAACGGTCCGGTCCCGACGATCGCCAACGCCATCTACGATGCGGTCGGGATCCGTCTGAGGCGGACGCCGTTCACGCCGGAACGCGTTCTCGACGCGATCCGAGGGGCGTCGGCCGCGTAGGATCGCTCGGTGGATTCGAACCGATGGAGAGTGCGGCTCGTGCCGCGGGAAGGGAACGGATGAAGGTATTGATCGTAACGAGCACTCCGAACGAGGAGGGCCTCACCGCCGCGTGCGGCGAGGCGGCGAGACAGGGCGTGGTCGACGGGGAAAGCCGGGCCCGCCTGATCAACCTGAACGGGTACGAGATCCTCCGGTGCGCCGTCTGCGACGACGACGGCTGGGGGCCTTGCCGAACGAAGCACCGCTGCCGATTGGAGGACGACTTCGCCGAACTGCAGGGGATGTTCGACGAGGCGGAAGGGTTCGCGTGGGTGACTCCGGTCTACTTCGGCGAGCCGAGTGAGGCGATGAAGGCGTTCTTCGATCGGCTCCGGCGCTGCGAGGCGACGAAGAAGGACGGCGCGAGGAGCGCGGTCGAGGGGAAGCCGATCGTCTGCGTCGCCGCGGCCGGCGGCTCGGGGAACGGGGCGGTCCATTGCCTCGCTGAGATGGAGCGGCTCGTCCGCCAACTGCGCGGGACGCCGTTCGACTTCGTTCCGGTGACGCAGTGGACGCGCGCGTACCAGACGGAGACGATTCACGACGCTCTGGCGGCGATGTGCAGGCCGAAGGCCGCCGAGTCGACGATGCCGATCTCCGCCCGCAAGGGGCAGAGCCGATCGCGAAGGCCGCGCCAGCGGCTCCGACGTCGGAAGCCCTCCGAGTAGGGACCACCCGGTCGCCTAAAGCCCGTAAATCTCCGAGTACTTGTCGGTGACGTACGCGAGGAAGGGCTCGGGACTCAGACCTTCCCCCGTGATCCGGGCGATCAGATCGCCCGGTTCGTAGATCGCGCCGAAGCGGTGGATCCTGTCGCGGAGCCACTCGAGGAGGGACGCGAAGTCCCCGTCGGCGATCCGATCGTCGAGCGACGGCATCTCGTCGCGGAGGGCGCCGGCGATCTGCGCGGCGTAGAGGTTGCCGAGCATGTAGGACGGGAAGTAGCCGATCAGGCCGCTCGACCAATGGATGTCCTGCAGCACGCCGTCCTCGTCGGACGCCGGCCTCGCTCCCACGTAGCGCTCCATCGCATCGCTCCACAGTTCTGGGAGATCCTCGACCCGGATTGAGCCGTCGAGCAGCCTCGTCTCGAGCTCGAAGCGGAGCATGATGTGCAGGTTGTAGGTCACCTCGTCCGCCTCGACGCGGATCGGCGAACGGGAGACGGAGTTCGCCGCCCGATACATCGAGTCGACGGAGACGTCGGCGAGGGCCGGGAACGCGTCAACGAGGATCGGCCGGAGGAACGTCCAGAACGGCCTGCCTCTTCCAATTTGGTTCTCGATCAGCCTCGATTGCGACTCGTGAAACCCGTGCGACGCCCCCTCGCTCAGCTGAAGCGCGTACAGGTCGTCCCCCATCCCCTGGTCGTAGAGCGCGTGCCCTCCCTCGTGGAGCGCGCCGAACAGCCCGGAGAGTGGGCTCGACTCCAGGTAGCGGTTGGTCACGCGGACGTCGCCGGGGGCGATCTGCGTGGTGAACGGGTGCATCGTGTCGTCGAGCGCCCCGGCGTCGAAGTCGTACCCGATCTGTTCGAGCACGGTGCGCGCCATCGCGCGCTGCGTCTCGGCCGGGAACCGCCCGTCGAGGACGGAGGCGTCCGGCGGCGTCCCGTCGACGAGGAGCCGATCGATGAGCGGAACGAGCCGCTCCCGAAGCGGCTCGATAATCTCGCGCAGCCAGGCACTCGTCATCCCCGGCTCGAAGCGATCGAGGAGCGCGTCGTACGGACATTCCTCGTATCCGTACAGCTCCGCGAGCCGCCGGGCGTAGTCGACCATCTTCTCCAGGTGGGGTCGGAAGAGCGTGAAGTCCGACGTCCGCTTCGCCTCCCCCCAGGCGGCCTGGCTCTTCGACTGGGCGATCGTGTACTCCTCGAACAGGTCCGACGGCACGGCCTTGTTCCGCCGATACTCCTTCCCGACGACGCGGAGGCTGGCCGCTTCCTTCTCGGAGAGGTCATCGCGGCCCTCGAGCCCTTCGATGCAGCGGCCGAGTTCGTCGCCGGTCGACAGCTCGAACGCCATGCGAGACAGCTTGCCGATCGTCTCGGCGCGGAGTCCGAGGCCCTTCTTCGGCATGTGCGTCTCCTCGTCCCACGACAGGAGGGCGACCGCCGAGTTCAGCTTGCCGAGCTCCCTGAGAATGTCGATGTACGCCGTTCGGACATCCACGCTGGTGCTCCTTTCGTTTCCGCGCCGGACTCCGTCCGGCGCCAAGGTCACCCCGGTCGGAAGCCGCCTCAGAGGAGGGATTCGACCAGCTCGCTCGTCAAGAGGTCGGGGTGGCCGGCGAAGCGGACGATCCCCTCGCGGTCGATGACGAACGTCCGCGGAATCCCGAGGACGCCGTAGTCGCTGGCGACACGACGCGCCTCGTTGAGCGACCCGTAGAGCGCGACGAGGTCGACGTAGCCCCTCGAATCGACGTACGACCGCGCTTCGCTCTCGCTCCGGTCGAGGCTGATGCCGATCAGGACGACGTCCTCCCCGAACTCGTGCGCCATCTCCTCGAGCGAGGGCATCGACAGTCGGCACGGGACGCACCAGCTGGCCCAGAAGTCGAGGATGACGAGACGGCCCCGATAGTCCGAGAGGGAGGTCGGCTCGCCGTCGAGCGAGGCGAGCGAGAACAGGGGGGCGACGTCGCCGACGCGGTAGCCGACGGCCGGCGCGTTCGGAGCCGTTGCGGAATCCGGAGCGGCCGGTCCGGCGAGCCCGGGGACGGAGGTATCGATGGTCGACGGCTCAGGCGATCGCTGATGCAGGAGGCAGAGGGCGACGATCATCCCCGTGACGACGACGGAGACGCCGATCACCCCGCCCCACCACATCCTCGATCTCGTCACACGCTTCTTCTCCATCGTCCTGTCCCTCGGCCGCCTCGGATCTCGCTTCGTGCGGCGCTCCCTTCTATCATCAGTCGGTGCAAAGGGAAAGGCAAGGGATTTACCCATGGACAAGCGAACCTGGATTTGGGGCGGTCAGATCCTGATCGGCCGACTCCACGAGACGTGAGCGCCGGTTCGAACCCGGCCCGGTCGTCCACCTCGTGACCGACCGGCTGATCCTCCGCTGGCTGACCGAGGACGATGCCGAGGGCCTGTTCGAGCTCGATTTCGGTCCGGAGGCGCAGTGCGGGGTGGAGTGCCGGATGACGGGAGGCGAGTGTGAGGCGCTCCGATGAGCCGTGGAATGAACGAGCGTCGGTCCTTCGGCCCGGGACGGCCGCTCGACGCATGTGCGGGAAGGCCCGCGCGAGAGGCGCCGCGCTCGGGTTCTGCTCTTCGCTTCGAGGCACGACTCTGATCCTGAGGAAGGAGGTCATCGATGTCCGAGGACGCGATCCGACGGGGTAGGGAGCTATTCGAGTCCGGGTTCTTCTGCGCGGAGAGCGTGCTGATGGCGATCGCGGAGGGCCGCGGGATCCGCAGCGAACTGGTCCCGCGGATCGCGACGGGGCTCTGCAGCGGCCTCGCGCGGACGGGCGGGCTGTGCGGGGCGATCGGCGGGGCGATCCTGGCACTCGGAACGGTGGCGGGACGGGACTCGTCTGACGAATCGGTCGGACCGGTCTACGAGCTCGTCCGGGAGGTCCTCGACCGGTTCGAGGCCGAGTTCGGATCGACGACCTGCTTCGGGCTGACCGGCTGCGATCTGGGGACCGACGAAGGGCAGCGGACGTTCCGCGAGCGAAGGCAGCACGAGGTGTGCACCGGGTACGTCGGCGCGGCGACGCGGCTGGCGCTCGAGGCGCTCGAGCGGCGCCGGCCGACCGCCGGGAGATCCAGCGGTTGTTGACGGAGTCCGGGCTGCCGACCGGGGACCTCGTCGACGCGTGACACGGGTCCTTCCTCGTCGCGCCGAGCGGCGATGCGACCGTCGTCGGGTCGGGGACCCATGGGGAGGCCGGCCTCGAGACGGCCGTCTGGGGGCGGAGGTCCGTCGCCTAGTTCCAGATCAGGGCCAGCATCCGGTAGAGGCCGTACGAGAAGAGCCCGGCCGCCGTCGGCGTCGCCGCCCAGCCGACGGCGATTCCGCTGATCCTGCGGGCTCGCACGGTGCGCACGCCGTGGAGGAGCCCCACGCCGATGACCGCCCCCACGATCGACTGCGAGGTGGACACGGGGATTCCGACGATCGAGAAGAAGTGGACCGCGATCGCGGCGGCCGTCTGCGCGGAGAACGCGCTCACCGTGTCGAGCGGCGTGATCCCGCTGCCGACGGTCTGAGTCACCCGCCGTCCGAACGTCAGCACGCCTGCGGCCAGCGCCGCGCCTCCGAGCAGGCTCAGCCATTTCGGGTCGATCTCGAGGTTGGTGATTGGCCCCATCGCGGTTCCGACGTGGTTCGCTCCCAAGGAGAACGAGATGTAGCAGGCGCTCAGGATCAGGAGGGCGCTCGGCAGGCGCTGCCAGACGGAGTGCTGTCCGACGCGCCTCAACAGCGACCGGGAGACGAAGTAGATGGCCACCGCCATGATCCCGACGAGGATCGGGCAGACGACCCATACCTCCGCGATCCGCAGGAGAGCGCTCGAATCCAGATCGGCGCCGACGGCCAATCCGACGCCTGTGACGCCTCCGACGATCGCCTGGGAGGTGGAGACGGGGATCCGGAGCAACGTGGCGATGGTGACGAAGATCCCGGCCGAGAGCATCGCGGTGAGGACGGCGAGGGACGGAAGCTCGGACGTGGCGATTCCCCTGCCGACGGTGCTCATGACCTCTCCCCCCTGAAGGAGGGCCCCCAGGAGCGCGAAGCCCGCAACCAACAGGACGGCGCGCCGGTAGCCGAGCAGGCCGGAGCCGACTGTCGTGCCGACGCAATTGCCTGCGTCGTTCGCGCCGATGTTCCACCCGACGTAGGCGCCGGCGATGAAGATGGGAATCAGAGCGAGCATCGGCCGTCTCCCCGGATCGGTTTCATCTGGTGCGACTCCCCTCGGAACTTCTCGTCTGTCGCCCGCGTCGCGCCGCCCTCCGTCCGGGCGCATCGGGCTCTACAGTGCGTTGGTTGGACTTTATAGACTATACATCCGCGGATTGCACGTCGCGCCGCAGACGGCCATCGCGCTTCGTCGGACGTGCGTTGTTGTCGCGAGGGTGGCGCACCCTGTGATAGACTCACGTCGTTTAGGGTTCGGTGTCGGGCGGGACGGCGAGGAGAACGGATGGCGCAAGCGGAGTTCGGTGTTCTCGGTCTGGGCGTGATGGGCCGGAACCTCGCGCTCAACGCGGTGGGTCGCGGCCGCACGGTCGCCGTGTTCAACCGATCGACGGAGCGGACCGAGGCATTCGTCGGTGAGTTCCCGGATTCCCGGATCGTCCCCGCGTACGGCCTCGCGGAGCTCGTCCGAGCGCTCGCGTCGCCCCGGAAGGTCCTCCTGATGGTCAAGGCGGGGGCGGCAACCGACGACGCGCTGTCGGCGCTCCTCCCTCTCCTCGATCGCGGCGACGTCGTGATCGACGGCGGGAACGCGCACTACGAGGACACGGAACGCCGCCTGGAGTTGGCGGCGGGTCGCGGGATCCGATACTTCGGAGCCGGGATCTCCGGCGGGGCAGGCGGGGCGCTCCAGGGACCGTCGATCATGGTCGGCGGCCCCGTGGAGGCGTATCCCCTCGTCCGACCGATCCTCGAGGCGATCGCCGCGCGCGGCCCCCAGGGGGTGTGCTGCGCCCGCCTCGGCCCCGGTTCGGCCGGCCACTACGTCAAGGCGATCCACAACGGGATCGAGTACGCAATCATGCAGGCGCTCGCCGAGGCCTACGACCTGATGAAGCGGGGGCTCGGACTCGCGCCGGCGGAGGCCGCCGACGTCTTCGACGCGTGGAACCGCGACGATCTGGGCGGTTACCTGGTCGAGATCACCGGGAGGATCCTCCGGCGCCGGGACCCGGAGACCGGCGGCCCGCTGATCGAGTCGATCCTCGACGAGGCGGCGCAGCAGGGGACGGGGAAGTGGTCGAGCCAGTCTGCCCTCGACCTCGGATCGCCGGCGCCGACGATCGCGGCGGTCGTCTTCGCCCGGATCGTCTCCTCGCTGAGGGGCGAGCGGGTCGCGGCGGCGGACGTCCTCGTCGGACCGTCGCCGGTCGGTGAGGGCCTAGACGCCGACGACCTCCGCGGCTCGACACTGCTGGCGGTGCTCGCGGCGTTCGCCGAGGGGTTCCGCCAGCTTCGGGACGCCTCCGAGCAGCGGGGGTACGGGATCGATCTTGCCGAGGTCGCCCGCATCTGGACGGCCGGTTGCATCGTCCGGTCGAAGCTCCTCGAGCCGATTCGAGCCGCGTTCCTCGGGACGCCCGATCTGCCGTTCTTGGTCCTCGCTGAGCCGTTCCGATCGATGTGGGCAGAGCATCAGGCCGCGCTCCGTCGAACCGTGATTTTCGCGCACCGAAACGGGATCCCGGCTCCCGCGATGAGTTCGGCGCTGAACGCGTTCGATGCGTACCGGACCGGGCGACTCCCGGCGAACCTGATCCAGGCGCAGCGGGACCTGTTCGGCGCGCACACGTACCGACGCGTCGACCGGGACGGGAGCTTCCACACCGACTGGGGGGAGGAGGGGGTAGCCGGAGATCATGACCGGTAGCCGATCCCCCAGATGTCGACGAACAGCGGGCCGAAGCCGGTGATCACGGCGAAGATGACGAAGATCGGGCGGATCAGGTTCGGGTCGACGTCGAAGTACCTCCCCAACCCGCCACGGACGCCGCCGAGCATCGAATCGGACGCGCTCCGGTACAGCTCGTTGGCCATGCTCCCCCTTCGATTCGAAGTGGAACGGGAGTGTGGCACAACGACGCGGGACGTCGCTACGGAGCAGGCCGGCCGAAGAACGAGAGCAGGATGACGAGGAGGACCATGAGCGGCGAGACGAGGGAAATCAGACGGCCGATAATCGGCGCGGTCCGCTTTCGAAGCGAGGCGCGGAGGAGGAGCGCCCCGGCGGCGAAGCTCAGCCCGAGGGCGATCCATCGAATCGAGAGTCGCCAGATGAAGGGGCGCGATGCGAGGGCCCAACCGGCGAGCCAGACGGACAGCGCCGTCCCGGCTCCCCACGAGGCCGCGATCAGAAGGAGGGCGCGGTGCGCGAGGACCGGCATCCTCCGGGTGAGGACCCCGATCCAGACGCAGAGGAGAGATCCTCCGAGGAACCAGAGGGAGACGAGCTGGAGCCACTCGGCGGGGATCAGGACGTGGACGAACAGGAGGAGGAGGGTCGCGAGCGCACCGCTGCCGGCCGCGATGAACCATCGGGAAGACGCTGTCAGCGACGCCCTCCGAAGCTCGGGCATCCGTGGCTTGTTCGTCGATGTCATGCTGCCCCCCGCCAGGATAGCCCGGCGGGGTCCGGGGTCCAAGGCGCAATGTCTCGGCGGGACGGGACGCGCGGGAGCGCCCGCGGCGAACTGGAGCGCGGGCGGCCAGTGCGATAGGATCGCGCCACGATGGAGAAGCGGGCGTTGATCCTCGACGGGGATCTGGACGACGGGACGATGACGCGCGGAGCGGGCGAGGTCGCGAGTGACGCCCTCCGGCGCGGGGGTTGGCAGGTGACGGGCCTCCCCCTGCGCGAGATCGAGATCGCCCCGTGTCTAGGGTGCTTCGGGTGCTGGATGAAGACGCCCGGCGTCTGCGTGATCGACGACGCCGGGCGGGACGTCGCCCGTCGGATGGTTCAGAGCGATCTGCTCGTCTACCTGACGCCGCTGACATTCGGCGGGTTCTCGTCCGAGCTGAAGAAGGCGATCGATCGCTCGATTCCGAACCTCTCGCCGTTCTTCCGCCTGGTAAGGGGCGAGGTCCATCACGCGAGGCGATACGCGCGGTATCCGCGGCTGGTCGGGATCGCCGTCTCCGCCGACGGGAAGGCCGATCCGGACGAAGAGGAGCTGTTCGACACGCTGGTCCGCCGAAACGCGATCAACCTGCACGCGCCGGCGCACGCGACGTGCGTGGTCGGCACCGTGGACGATGACGACGTGAGACGTCGGCGGATCGAGTGGGCGCTCGCGGAGGCGAACGGACCGTGAGCGACGGGAGCGAGCGCGTGCTCCTCTTGGTCGGGAGCCCGAAGGGTCCCGAGAAGGGCAGCTCCGCTCGCCTCGGTCGATGGATCGTCGATGGGCTCGAAGAACGTGGCTGGACGAGCGAGGCGATCCACCTCCACGCGGCCGTCCGGACCGGAGAGGGCCGGCAGGGGCTGCTCGAGTCGATCGACCGGGCGAACCTCGTGCTGTTCGCCGCGCCGCTCTACGTCGACAGCCTTCCCGCGCCGGCGATCCGCGCGATGGAACAGATCGCCGAGCATCGCCGCGCGGGCGATACGCGACGGGTGCCCCGATTCGTCTCGATCCTCAACTGCGGCTTCGTCGAACCGAGCCAGAACGAGACCTGTCAACGGATCCTGCAGTGGTTCGCCGACCGCGCCCGGTTCGAGTGGGTCACCGGCGTCTCGCTCGGCGGCGGCGGTCGGATTCCGAGGCGAGTCCGCCGCGCGTTCGACCTCCTGGTCGAGGCCCTCGACCTGGAGATCCTCGTCCCCGACGAGGTGCAGCGGCTGACGCGGAAGCCACTGATGCCCGGCTGGCTCTACGTCTTGGGAGGCAACGTCATGTGGAAGCGATGGGCCGACAAGAACGGCGTGAAGGATCGGCTTCGAGCGCAGCCGTACAGGCGGTCCGGCTCCTAGTCCAAAGTTCCCCCTCGGCGCAGGGGGCTGAGCGAGGGAGATCGTTGGAT
>CAZGXU010000030.1:24495-25039 GCA_964530075.1 uncultured Thermotogae bacterium | reverse complement strand
GAATCGGGTAGCTTCCCATGATCCGCTCGGGGTCCGCCATCCCCGTCTCGGCAAGCGCTTTCACGCATCGCGCCTCGACCTCCCGATGTGTCAGCTTTGTGCCCGAACCAGCGAGTGAATCGCGCACGACATCGCGCAGCTGGGTGCCGATGGTGAACACCGGATTGAGCGACGTCAGCGGATCCTGGAAGATCGCGGTCAGCTCGACCCGCCGCAGGTGGCGCATCGCCCTGCGGCTCAGGCGCAGGATGTCCTTACCGCGATACAGGATTCGACCACCGGTGATCCGCGCCGGCGGGGTCGGCAGGACGCGCAGGATCGACTTGACGGTCGTCGTCTTGCCGCAGCCCGTCTCTCCAACAAGCCCGACCCGCTCGCCTTCCCCCAGCTCGAGCGAGACGCCGTTCAGGACGTCGAGGAACCCCTCAAACACGCGAAACCCGACATGAAGGTCGTCGATGGACAGCAGCGTCGAATCCGTCAGGGGCGTCACACCTCCTCCACGGCGAAGACATCGCGGATCCCGTCTCCCACTAGGTTGAAC
>CAZGXU010000030.1:0-24485 GCA_964530075.1 uncultured Thermotogae bacterium | reverse complement strand
CGGGAAGATGGTGCTCCACCACTCTCCGGGCAGCCGCTTCGCCCCCTCGGCGACCATCGTCCCCAGGCCCGGCTTCGGCGGCTGCACCCCCAGACCGATGAAGCTCAGCGACGCCCCCAGGAGGATGACGATCCCCATATCAAGCGTCATCTTCGTCATGATCGGCGCAAAGCAGTTGGGGAGGATCTCGCGGAACAGGATGTGCGCGCGGCTTGCGCCGGTGAGCTCGGCGTCGCGGACGAAGAATTCGTTTCGAAGCGACGAGGCGACCGCAAACACGAGCCGCGTATACCACGGCCAGAATACCATCGCGATCGCCATCATCTGGTTCGTGAGGTTCGGGGTCAGCATCGCGGTGATCGCCAGTGCAAGGACCAGCGGCGGCACCGCAAGAAAGATGTCGGTAATCCGCATGATCACGACCTCGATCAGGCTCCCGTTGCGATAGCCCGCGATCAGACCCAGGACGACGCCAAGCGGCACGCTCAGACCCAGGACCACCGCACCGATCATCAGCGAGAAGCGGTAGCCGAAGATCACACGGCTGAAGATGTCACGGCCGATCCGGTCGGTGCCGAAGAAGTGCGCCGCGCTCGGCGGGAGGCTAGCGGCCTTGAAGTTGGTGTACGGCCGGGCGTGCTCTGGATACGGGGTGATGAACGGGGCGAGGATCGCCGCCAGGACGACGATGGTGAGGACGACCAACCCGAGGACCGACAGCGGGTTGCGCGAGAACTTGTACCACCCCTTGGCGAGCGCCCGCCGCCTTTGGGCGAGGGTCGCCAGGAGGTCCGCACGTCTCTCCGCTTTCATCGCCTCATCCTCCCTTTCTCCGGATGCGGGTCGCCGGGTCGAGGAAGGTGATGACGATATCCACGAGCAGGTTGACGAGCGCAAACGTCAACCCGATCACCAGGACGACCGCAACGATCGCATTCAGGTCCTTGTTCAGCATCGCGGTGACCGCGTAGCGCGAGAACCCCGGCCACATGTAGACGATCTCCACGAGAAACGCGTTTGACATCAGAAACGAGAAATCGAGCCCCATCACGGTGACCGTGGGGATGATCGACGGCTTCAGGAGATACTTGAACACGAGCCGCCGGGTCTTGATCCCGTGCACCTGATGGACGGTGATGTAGTCCTTCTGCATGTTCTCGACGATCGACGTCCGCGTGATCCGCCCCTCCTGTGCGATGTGGATCACCGCGAGGCTGATCGCCGGGAGGACCATGTGCTTGAGCGCGGTGAGCGCCAGATCCGGGCGGCCCGCCAACAGGCTGTCGAGCGTCATGAATCCCGTGATCGTCGGGGGCGGCGTCATCATGATCGGCAGCCGGCCGACGCCCGGCGCCAGCTTCAGTACTTGGCTGAAGATGAACAGGAGGAAGATCGCGACGACGAACGACGGTGTCGCGATCCCGAGATACGAAACGAGTCGCGACAGGCCGTCGAACCAGGAGTTCCGGAAGAAGCCGGCGAGAACGCCGGTCACCTGGCCGACGACGGCGGAGATCAGCGTCGCGAACAGGATCAGTTCGAACGTCGCGGGGATATACTGGACCAGGTCCATCGTCACCGGCCGATGCGTGTACGACGATCTTCCCAGGTCCCCGTGGAGCAGGTTCCGCAGCCAGTAGTAGTACTGAACCGGAAACGGGTCGTTGAGGTGCATCTCCTCCCGAAGCTGCTCCACCTGATTCTCCGTCGCGAGGAATCCCAACGCGGCGCGCGCCGGGTCTCCCGGCATCACCCGCGCGATGAAGAAGATCAACAAGGACAGCCCGAAGAGGACGAACAACGACTGGAACAGCCGTTTGCCGATGAACGTCAGCATGGTCTCCCCGATCGGTCGTTCCGTCCGTGGGGAGCGGGCTCGGTAGGCCCGCTCCCCGCCCGCCTTCCCTCTAGCCTCCCCGAAGGGCTTCCTTCAGCTCAAGGTTGATCCGCCACATGTGCATGTTCTCGCTCGGACCGACGAAGACGATCGTCTCGCTCGGACCGACGATGTATGCCTGATGGGCGAACAGCGTCGGCTTCTCGTACGGGTAGAACGCCAGGGCGTGATCGGCGATCAGCGGCTGGACCTCCTCGTAGAGCGCCAGGCGCGCCGCCGGATCGGGCTCCGCCCGCGTCGCATCGAGGAGTTGGATGATCTCGGGATCGTCGAAGTACCAGTGGGCCTCGAAGATCCACCCGAGCCCGCCGGGAGCGAACATCGAGTAGGTGTAGTAGTCGTGCGTCGGAGCCGCCTGCGGAGCGAACAGGAAGATGGTCATGTTCGGCGTCGATTCCGGGGAAGAGCACTCCGCGGAGTACTCCGGCCACGGTGGGCCGGCGACCTCGACCGTCACGCCGAGCTGCGCCATGTCGGCCTGAAGCTGCAGGCCGACGTCCTCTTCGAAGTCGAGCCCGCCGCAGAAGTGGAAGAGGACCTTCACGTCGCTCAGGTTGTCGGCGTACTTGGAGAGCGCCAGTTCCTGCCGCGCCCGTTCCAGGTTCTGCGCCCGCGGCTGCGGCTCGATTGGGACGTACCCGGGCATGTTCGGCAGCAGGATGCCGGTCTCGCCGTTTCCGAACGCCTCCCAGGGTCCGACGATCCCCTCGTAGTCGAACGCGTAGAGGATCGCCTTTCGGAAGTGCTCGTCGTCGGTCGGAGAGAGCTTCGTGTTCATCCAGACCGTCACGTTCTGGGCCCAGACGCTCGCGAGGCCGAGATTCGGATCGGCCTCGATCTGCTCCAGCTGTGGAAGCGTCCAGCCCCCGTTGATCTCGAGGTCCAGGGTGCCGCTTCTCATCAGCGTCATCAGCGTCGTGTAGTCGGTCTCCATGATGAAGATGAGCCGCTCGATCGGGACTTCGTCCTCCCCCCAGCCTTCGTCGCTCCAGCCCTCGAAGTAGTCGATGAAGCGGACGGCGTCCAGGCGCTGGCCGGGGATGTGGCTCGTCATCATGTACGGCCCGGTCCCCGCGTCGTGCGTGGCGAGCCAGTCCTCACCGTAGTCTCCGTACTCCCCGTAGTTGCCCGGCGTCTTGATGTTCGCCAGGACGAGGTTCTTCTCGACGGGGAAGAACAGGGCCAGCGTGTCGGGGAAGATGGCGCTCGGCTTGTCGAGGAGGAAGTCGACCGTGTACCGGTCGACGACGACCGCTGTTACCTGGCCCAACGGCCCCGAGTTCCCTCTTGCCATCGTGATGAACCGGGTCATCGAGAACGCGACGTCCTCGGCGGTGAGCTCGTAGCCGGAGTGGAACTTCACTCCCTGCCGGAGCGTGAATCGCCAATGCGTGTAGTCGCCACCGACCGCCTCCCAGCTCGTCGCCAGGTGCGGACGGACTCCTCCTTCGGGTGAGGGATAGACCAGAGGGCTGTACAGGTTGTACATCGCCTCCGTATCGTACCAGTCTGACGCCGTGGCCGGATCCGACGTGATCACGGGGTATCCGTTGATGACCGCGACGTTCTCCGCTTCTCCGACGGCGAACAGTCCTACAAAGAGGAGCGCCGCCAGAGAGAGTAACACTGCTTTCGTTCTCACGTTGCATCACCTCGTGGGGTTCCTTGTCGAAGTAATCTCCTGCCGTTCGTTTGAATCGTGGAACACCTCCTTTCTCCTCTCGGGCCTCCTAGTGGGTCGGCGCTGTATCTCCCCGGACGACCCCGCGGGACGTCCGGTCTAGTCCACATCCTTCAACTCCCGCGGGGCCTCCGTCATCGGCACGGCCCCGGCCTCTCCGACAACCACGACGTCCTCGATCCGAACGCCGAACCTTCCGGTGAAGTAGGCGCCCGGCTCGATCGAGAACGCCATCCCCTTCTCCAGTCGCTGTTCGTTGCCCTTGACGATGTAGGGCGGCTCGTGGACGTCCAGTCCGATCCCGTGTCCGGTCCGGTGCACGAACCGCTCGCCGTAGCCCGTTTCGGTCAGCACGTCGCGGGCGGCCGCGTCGACCTCCTCGGCCCGGACCCCGATCCCGACTCGGTCCCGGGCCGCCCGGTGTGCCTTCTGGACGGCGGCGTGAACCCGCTCGATCTCGGGAGTCGGTCCGCCGCACACCACCGTCCGAGTGATGTCCGAGCAATAGCCGTCGACGCGGCACCCGAAGTCGAGGATCACGACATCCCCGGGCCCGATCCTCCGCGTCCCGGCGCGGTGGTGGGGGAGCGCGCTGTTCGGGCCGGACGCGACGAGCGTCTCGAACGCGATCCCGTCCGCGCCGCCGGCGAGCATCGCCGCTTCGAGGCGTCCGGCGAGCTCGATCTCGGTGCGACCCGAGATCGGCTCCGAGGTCACCGCCGCGTAGGCGCCGTCAGCGATTCCTCCCGCGCCCTTCATCGCGGCGATCTCCGCGTCGTCCTTGCGCTCCCTCAGGCGAGCCATCACGGCCGAGGCCAACCCGAACGAGCGCCCGGGGAACGCCGCTTGGACCCGGAGAGCGAAGGAAGCCCACAGCGAATCGTCGAGAAGGACCTCCCCCGGGAGGCGATCCAGACGCCCCGCGACCTCGGTCAACAACGCCCCCGGATCCTCTCCGTCCGCCCACACCCGCAGCGCGGCCGGCGGCGAGTGCGCCTCGACTTGAACCGCGTAGAGCTCCGGGACGATGAACGTCGCCTCACCGCTCCGCGGGACGACGAGCAGCAGCATCCGTTCCCCCGGCTCGTCGCTGAACCCGGTCAGGTAGCGCAGGTTGGACGAGAGGCCGAAGACGCCGACGGCGGCACCGGCAGCCTCGAAGCCGCGGCGGACGGCGTCGATTCGGAGCGACATCGCGCCGGAAGAGCTCATTCGACCTCCTCCCTCGACACGGTCACCCTCTCCGCCCCCTCCCTCCAGATCCGCAGGCCGACTTCCTCGATCACCGGCCACTCCTCCTGCCCGACCCGGGCGAACACGTTGACCGGCAGGTAGCCGCGGTGATCGCGCGTCACCTCGGCCCCGTAGTAGACGGCGAGCGCCTCGTGCGCCCCGTCGCCCAACTCCCATTCCTTCCAGTAGATGACGTCGCCGGTGTTGACCGTGCACGTCTGCCGCTCGCGGGGGACCGGGGTCGAGCTCACCACCGGGAAGTTGATCTCCCGGCCGGACCAGCGCGAGTGGTATACGGTCGCCTCGAGCGGCAGCATCCCCAGGACGGCCTTCACCGTCTCCGGCGCGAGCTCGGGGCGGAGGCTCGCCGCGAACCGCCCACCGCGCTCGAATTCGAACCGAAGCCGCACCGTCATTCCCCGCCCCGCCCTTTCCGAGCGCGCATCCGCGCCCTTCGCTCGGACGTCGCCGCTCGATCGACGGTCCGCGAGGCCGGATCGATCACGACGCCGTAGTCCGATTCCGCCCTCTCGATCGAGACGTAGCCGCTGCTCACGTCGGAGAGGACCGCCTCCGGGTCCCGCTCGAGCGGCGACCCGTATCCGCCGCCGCCGCCGCCGCGGAAGCTGACGACCTCCCCCTTCTTCAGCGGGAGGTTCGAGATCTTCCTCCAGCGCTCCTCGCTCCCGTCGGCGCGGGTCACGACGGTGATGTTCGTCTCCCCCGGGCTCCCTCCGAAGACTCCCCACGGCGGCGTGTACTTCACGCGGTCGGTCGTCACCGTGAGGCCCGCGTCGAATCCGAGCCGATAGTCGCGGACCACGCCGAGGCCCCCGCGGTACTTCCCCGCCCCGCCCGAGTCCTGACGGAGCTCGAACCGCTCGACCCGCCACGGGTATCGCACCTCGACGACCTCGGCCGGCACGTTGTACGTGTCGCCCAGCGTCATCGAGAAGAGCGCGCATTCGCCGTCCTCGGTCGGCTTCCCTCCGTACCCTCCGGCGTCCGCCTCGGCGCAGACGTAGTACTTCCCGGAGGCCGGATCGATCCCGTAGATGAAGTTGGCCATCGCGTCGCCGAAGTGGCCTCCGCGGACGCGATCCGGGATCGCCGGCGCCAGCGCCTTGAGGAACAGGTCGGGGATCGTCGACGACGGGGTCGGCCACATCGCGCAGGCGGCCGGAAAATGCGGCTTGAGGAAGCTCCCGTCGGGGATCACGATGTTCAGGGCGTGGAAGAACCCCTCGTTGCTCGGAAGGTGCGGCGTGGTGACGATCTTGAACGCGTAGCGAGTCGCCGAGATCGTCGACGGCTCGGGCGTGTTCATCGGACCCCGGTTCTGAGGCCCGGTCCCGGTGAAGTCGGCCGTCATCTCGTCGTCCTCGACGGTGATCTTCAGCTTCAGGAGGATCTTCTCGTCCAGGGGCGCGTCGTCGTTGCCGTCTCCGTCGAGGATCGCCTCAGCCTCGTAGACGCCGTCGGGGATTCGACGCACCGCCGCACGCGCCAGCTTCTCGCCCTGGACGAGGACCTCGTTCAGGGCGGCGAGGGTCACGTTCAGCCCGAAGCGGTCGATCACCTCGAGGAATCGCTGGCTCCCCTTCCGCACGGCGGCGACCATCGCGCGGATGTCGCCGAGGACGGCGTCGGGGACGCGGGTGTTGGCGCGGATCAGACGGAAGACCTCCTCGTTCGGGGTCCCCTCCACCACCAGCTTCACCGGCGGAAGGCGGAACCCCTCCTGGTAGACCTCGGTCGTGTCGCTGTACCACCCCCCGGGGTAGATCCCCCCCATGTCGACGGTGTGGCCGCGGAACGCCGCCCAGCCTCTGATCTTCCCGTCGTGGAACGCCGGGCAGAGGGCCACCAGATCGGGACAGTGCGTCCCGCCGCCGTTGTACGGATCGTTGCACAGGACGATGTCGCCCGGTCGCAGGTTCTCCCGCCCGATCGTCTCGTACGTCGACTTCACGGCGTAGCCGAGATTCGCCAGGAAGATCGGCAGCCCCGGCGTCTCGGCGATCAGGTTCGCTTCACTGTCGAGGATCCCGCAGCTGAAGTCGACGACTTCGTAGAGAATGGGACTGTACGCCGCCCGTTCGATCGTCCGCCGGATGTCGCGGCTCGCCGCGATCAGGCGGTTGCGAATCACCTCTAGCGTGATCGGATCCGTCCTCATCGCCCCTCCTCGTGGATCGAGATGATCAGGTTGCCGTACGGGTCGACCCGGCAACCCTGCCCCGGCTCGACGACCGTCGTCGCCGTGATTTCTTCGATCACGGCCGGGCCCCGGATGACGTTCCCCGCCCGGAGGAGATCGCGGCGGTAGATGTCGAACGACCGGTACTGGCCCTTCCCCGCGTAGACGTCCCGCTTGCCGAGTCTGGCCTCCGGCGGCGGGGCCTCGCCCCCTTCGGGGATCCGCTCGAGCGCCGGCTTGGTGACGTTCCCCAACCCGATCACCTTGAGCGAGACGATCTCCTTCGGCTCCTCCGGCGCGTTGTGGCCGTAGACCCGCAGGTGCTGCTCGTCGAAGTCCAAGGCGATTTGGGATTTCGCCCCTTCGGTGAACGAAGCGGGGACCGCGACGGCCAGCGTGTGCTCCTGGCCGACGTACCGGAGATCGAGCTCGTGGACGATGGTGATCGCTCCCCCGTCGACGTTCTCCTTCTCGAAGACCCCGGCGATTCGCCCCTCCAGCTCGCCGAACAGCTCGCTGACCGCGCCCGGGTCCGCCCCGTCGAGAGGCGCGATGAACGTCTGACCCAGGTCGTGGCGCAGGTCGGCCACCAGCATTCCCCAGGCGGAGAAGACGCCCGAGTTCGGCGGGACGATGACGGTCGGCACGCCGAGCTCCTTGGCGATCGCCGCGGCGTGGATCGGCCCGGCGCCGCCGAAGGCGACCATCGCGAACTCCCGCGGATCGTAGCCGCGCTTCACCGTCATCGACTGGAGGAGGCCGGACATGTTGGTGTTGACGATCTTGACGATGCCGAGGGCCGCCTCGTCGACGCTCAGGTCGAAGTGGTCCGCGACCTTCTTGATCGCGTCGCGGCCGAGCTGGGGTGAGATCTCCATCTCGCCGCCGAGGAAGTAATCCGGATTGAGAACCCCCAGCTGCAGGTTCGCGTCCGTGACGGTCGGCTCTGCGCCGCCCCGCCGGTAACAGGCCGGTCCCGGATCGGCCCCCGCGCTCTGCGGCCCCACGTGCATCGCGCCGGCCTCGTCGATCCAGGCGATGCTCCCTCCGCCCGCCCCGATCTCGCGCAGATCGACGACCGGGAGGAGGATCGGCCGCCCCTCGACCAGGTACTGCTCCGTCGTCTCGGGGAGCCCGCCGGTGACGATCGACGTCTTGGCCGTCGTCCCTCCCATGTCGTAGGAGATGACGTTCTCGTAGCCGATGAACTTGGCCAACTGCGCCGCCCCGATCGCGCCGCCCGCCGGCCCGGATTCGACCATCGCGATCGGCATGTCGCGCGCGACGGACGCCGCCATCACGCCCCCGTTCGACTGCATGATCTGGAGGACCTGCCCGAATTCGCGCCGCTTGAGCTCCTGTTCGAGGCTGTCGAGATACGCGCGTACGACCGGCATCACGTAGGCGTTCTGCGCCGTCGTGCTCGTCCTCTCGTACTCGTAGTACTTCCGCGTGATGAGGTGCGAGAGCGAGACGGTCGCGCCGTGGAGCCTCTCGCGGAGGAATTCCCCGATCCGGATCTCGTGCTCGGGGTTCGCATAGGCGTTGAGCAGGCAGACGGCGACCGCTTCAACCTCCTCGTCGACCAGGACGCCGAGGATGCCGTCGAGCTCCGTCTCGGAGAGGGGGGACAGGACCCGGCCGTTCGCGTCGATCCGCTCGCTCACTTCGAGCCGGAGGAAGCGGGGAACGAGGGGTCGGGGCTTCCGGTACAGGGCGTCGTACATCTCCGTCCTGTTGCACCGCCCGATCTCGAGGACGTCCCGGAACCCTCGGGTCGTGATGAGCGCTGTCTTGGCCCCCTTGCCTTCGATCAGTGCGTTGATGACGACCGTCGTTCCGTGCGAGAGAAACGACACGTCCCGCAACGGGATCGAGAACTTTTCCACGGACTCGATCGTGCCGATCGCCGGGTTGCGTGGCGTGGAGGAGACCTTGCTGACGACGACGCGTCCGGACTGCTCGTCGAGCAGCACGCCGTCGGTGAACGTTCCTCCCACGTCCGTACTCAGTCTGTACATCACTGCCTCCTATGCCGTGTCTTGGCTGCGAATTCGGATCGACTCTCGGACTCCGCTGCCTTTTCGATCGTCTCGTTCCAGACCGCCTCCGCTTCGTGGGAGCCGGCGCCCATCTGAACCCAGAGGAGCTTGGCGGTCGACGAGCCGTCGACCCGGTACCTTCTGGAGGAGGCCGCCGGGACGTGATAGCAGTCGCCCGCTCCGAGCGGGTACGAATCCGCGTCAACCGTGAGCTGAATCCGGCCTTCGAGGACGTAGCCGAACTCCTCCCCTTCGAAGACCGTGGGCTCCTCCGCCCTGTCCGCCGGAATCTCGGCGACGAAGACCTGCAGCTGGGCGTTGGGCAGGTTGCGACCGCTCAGGAAGCGGTAGCGGACCGCATGCTGCGAGAAGTCGACGAGGGCCGGCCGGCTACCATCCTCGATCAGGGGAGGAGGGAGCGTGCCGACGGGGAGCGTCTCCTTGCCCAGGAGGCTCAGCGCCCGCACGTAGCGGGCCGTCTGCACCCAGAGGACCTTGGCCCCGCTGCCGCCCGCGTTGCACGCGTGGGGCGTCGAGGCCATCAGGTGGTAGCTGTCCCCCGGTCCGAGCTCGTGCGTTCCCTCGTCGGAGACCAGCGCGATCTCTCCATCGAGGACGTACCCGAACTCCTCTCCCTCGTGCGTGTGCGGCTCACTGTGACTCCCGGGGGCCATCTCCCCGATGACGGCCTCGAACCGCCGGCCCGGGAAGCCGGCGCTCAGGAACCGGTACTTGATCGACGAATCCGAGAGGCTGACGTGCGGGCGGTTGTCGCTCTTGGTGATCGCCGAGTGCCTCGGATCGACCAGGATCGCGTTCCCGGGACCGTTCGACATGACCAGGACGTCGGCGAGGGAGACGTCGAGCGCCTGGCAGATCGACCGCAGGGAGGAGATGGAGAAGGAGGAAAGGCCCCGTTCGATCTGCGACAGGAACCCGACCGACAGACCGCAGGCGGCGGAGAGGGAGCGAAGCGTCAGCCGTTTTCGGGTTCGAATGCTGCGAATGCGCCACCCGACCTCCGACAGCCGCACGCTTTCCATGGGACGAATATACGGCCCGAGTGAACGGCTGTCAAACACGAGTGAACACTGTTCACTCCACGGCGGCAGAGGCCGGTGCCCGGATGGCGCGGACGGATCCTCGATCTCTCGGTGGCGGGCGCAAGTCCGGGCGGGAGGGGCGGGTTTCCGGCCTCTAGAACTCCTCGTGAGCGGTCCGCGCGATGATCTCGTCCTGCAGCGCCCGGTCGAGGTTGTTGAAGTAGTCGCTGTAGCCGGCGACGCGGACGATCAGATCCCGGTGCTCATCCGGCGCCGCTTGCGCTCGGCGGAGCGTCTCCGAGTCGACGACGTTGAACTGCATGTGGTGTCCGTCGAAGCGGAAGTACGTCCGGACCAGGTCCCCGAGCTTCCTCAGCCCGTTCTCGTCGCGCAGGACGTCGGGCAGGAATCGCTGGTTGAGCAGGGTCCCCCCGGTCCGCACGTGGTCGATCTTGCCGACGGATCGGATGACGGCCGTCGGGCCCCGCGTGTCGGCCCCCTGCACCGGCGAGATCCCGTCGGAGAGCGGTACCCCGGCCTTCCGGCCGTCCGCCGTCGCGCCGACCATCTCCCCGAAGAAGACGTGCACCGTGGTCGGCAGGAGGTTGACGCGATACCGCCCGCCCTTCGTGTTCGGCCTGCCGTCGATGGCTTCGAAGTACGCGTCGAAGAGCCTTCGCGCGATCCGGTCCGCGGCCTCGTCGTCGTTCCCGAACTTGGGGGACCGAGCGACCAGCTTGTGCCGAAGCGCCTCGAACCCGACGAAGTCGGCGTCGAGCGCATCGACGAGTCCGGCCATCGTCTCCGTCCCTCGCGCGAAGACGTGCTCCTCGATCGCGGCGAGGGCGTCCGTCGTCGTGCCGAGCCCGACGCCCTGGATGTACGTCGTCGGGTATCGCGGCCCGGGGCCGTTGTAGTCCTCGCCCCGCCCGATGCAGTCCTCGACGAGGACGGAGAGGAACGGAGCCGGCATCGACCCGGCGAACAGCCGCTCGATCCGGTCGTTTCCTTCGATCTTCAGATCGACGAAGTGCTTCAGCTGCGCGCGATACGCGTCGAACAGCTCGTCGAACGAGGAGAACGACCGCGGATCCCCGGTCGCCGGACCGAGCCGGCGGCCGGACCGCGGGTCGATCCCATCGTGGAGCGCGATCTCGAGGATCTTCGGCCAGTTCATGTACCCGGTCAGGACGCAGCTCTCCTTCCCGAACGCACTGACCGTCACGCACCCGCTCGGTCCGCCGGCGCGGGCGTCGTCGAGCGACTTCCCGGCCCGCAGGAACTCCTGACAGATTGCGTCCGTGTTGAAGACCGACGGCTGGCCGAACCCCTGTCGGACGACCTCGAGGGCCCGCAGGAGGAACCGATCCGGATTCACCTTCGACAGCTGGATGCACGAGCCCGTGTACGGGAGGCGCATCTCCTCGATCACGTCGAGGATCAGATACGACAGCTCGTTGACCGCGTCCTCGCCGTTCGCGTCGATCCCTCCAACGTTGATCAGGGTGAAATCGTTGTAGGTCGCGCTCTGCTCCTCGGTGACCCCCACCTTCGGGGGGGCCGGCTGGTTCGAAAACTTGACCCAGAAGCACTCGAGCAGCTCCCTCGCCTCGTCCTTCGTCAGGCGTCCCTCGTCGACGTCGCGCCGGTAGAACGGGTAGAGGTGCTGGTCGATCCGTCCCGGGTTGAGCGAGTCCCACTCGTTCAGCTCGATCACCACGCCGAGGTGGACGAACCAGTACGTCTGCAGCGCCTCGTGGAACGTCCTCGGCACGTGGCGGGGAACCCAGTTGCAGACCTCCGCGATCCGCAGCAGTTCGTCCCGCCGAGCGGGATCCCCGGACTCCTCGGCCAGCTCCCGGGCCCGCTCGGCGTGCCGTTCGGCGAAGCGGACGATCGCGTCGCAGCAGATCGACATCGCCTCGAGCTCCTCGAGTCTCTCCGCCTTCCCCGGGTCGTTCGACGCTTCGATCCGTTCTCGCGACGCCCCGATCCACGCCTTGAAATCGTCGAACCCGAGGCGGTAGATCTTGTCGTCGAGGACGGCGTGCCCGGGCGAGCGCTGTTCCATGAACTCGGTGAAGACGCCGGCGTCGAACGCCTCCTTCCACTCCGGGCTCATCGCGGCGAAGACCCGGTCCCGCATGCTCCGCCCCCTCCAGTACGGAATGACGGTTTCGGCGTACAGGCCGCGGGTCTCCTCGTCGACCCGGAAGGGCGTCTTCCCCCGCGTGGAGAGGACGTGCAGATCCTCGAGCGTGTGACAGCAGAGCTCCGGGTACGTGGGGGTCGCCTTCGGGCCGGGCCCCCGCTCGCCGACGATCAGCTCGTCATCGCCGATGCGGATCGGTTGGTGCTCGAGGAGGTGTCGAAAGGCGAGGGCGCGCTGGACCGGCACGGAGCGCGCCTCGAGGTCCGAGGACCGATAGAAGGACGTGAGGAGCCGCGCGCGCTCCCCGCTCACCGCCGGCGGCGTGTCGAGGCACTCGGCGCGGAGGCGCTCGATTCTCGCGTTCACCGACTCACCCTCCTATCCGCACCGGAACGTCCACGATGCCACGGAGGATCTCGCCCGCCCTCTCGGCGGCGGACCTCGGATCGACGCCGGCCGACACCGGCCGGCCCGCCTTCCCGAGCCGCACGAGCTTCTTCTCGCCGCCGCGATGGAACGGAAGGAGGTGCACCGCCTCGACCGACCGGAGATCGGCGATGAACCGGCCGAGCGCGACGACCTCGTCCTTCGCGTCGTTGAGGCCGGGGACGACCGGAATTCGAATCCACAGCCTGGACCCCGCACCGTCGAGACGCCTCAGGTTCTCGAGAATCCGCCCGTTCGAGGCGCCGGTCAGCTCCCGATGCCGAGCCTCGTCCAGGTGCTTCACGTCGTAGAGGAAGAGGTCGGTCACGGAGGCGACCGACTCAAGGTCCTCCCAATCGGCGTGTCCGCAGGTGTCGACCGCAGTGTGGATCCGTCGCTCCCGACACGCGGCCAACAACGAGACCGCGAACGGAGCCTGGGCGAGCGGCTCCCCGCCCGAGAGCGTGACCCCGCCCCCCGATTCGTCATAGAACAGGACGTCCTTCTCGATCTCGTCGAGCAAGCGGTCCACCGACCAGGTTCCCCCGGCGATCGCGCGCGCGCCCTTCGGGCAGGCCGCGACGCAGTCCCCGCACACGGTGCATCCCTCGCGATCCGTCCGCGCGAGGCCGTCGGAGATCGAGATCGCCCCGACGGGGCAGACCGGGACGCACGCCCCGCATCCGACGCACCGCTCCTCCCAGAACATCATCTCCGGTTCCGGCTTCTGGCTCTCGGGGTTGTGGCACCACGAACAGGAGAGCGGGCATCCCTTGAGGAAGACCGTGGTCCGGATCCCGGGCCCGTCGTGGAGCGCGAACCGCTTGACGTCGAACAGGACTCCACATTCGTCGTTGCTGCCCAACGCCGGAATCACACCAGAGGTGCTAGCCATCCGGTACGTGTCCATGTCGGCCGGCTACGATACGGCCGACCGCCTCTTGTGTCAATAGGCATTATCCTTCGACCCCGCAACCAGGTGCAGCGGTTCTCCTCCCTGATTGGGCGCAGACCGATATCGACTGGTAAGGTCACATTTGTGGCCATGTTGTTGCTCCACCCAGGAGAGCGGCCTAATGACCATCTATCGCTGTCGCTACCAGTGTGCCAACTGTAAGAGCTCTCTTCAGCAACTGAGCGACTTACTACGCACATTGCGCCCAGATATGATGCCTGGACCTGAGCTGCAGTCCGTCTCTCAGGTCCAGGCACCGTCACTTCGAACTTCGTCATGGCAAGCCGCAAAGCCGCTGCCCTCACCTAAGCCCTAAATGCTCCTACCGTACTATCCATTCCAACATAGTCACTGCCGTCCACTGGGATACATCGTGTCCATAGCGGAGCATCCGCAACCGCAGGAACTTGGCTTCTACAGGCACGAACTCCACGACGCTCCATCTGCTCCCGCTACTCGCCCAATACGTTGTGTATTTCCCCGTTTCGGGGCTGTCCCAGTACTGGCTCGCATCGTCCTTCACGATCTCTTGCCTGCTGACTTCTTCGACAGGTTTCCACTCTTCTTCTTCGCTCGCCTTGTAGAGCAGCTCATAGTCATCCGCTGCTCCAAGCGAAAGAGCAGGAGAGCCGTCATGCCAGCAGATCTCTACCTCCGATATTTTTCTTAGGATATCGAATTCGTACTGCACCCATGCCCATTCCTCTAGCGGCATTGACCAGAAGTGCAGGCAAGGCGCGAGGTCGCGGATATTTTCCCACTGCTCCCTGCTTTCTGGATACAGACCATCATTCAGCGCCTTATAAGCCATGCTAGGGTCACCGGCTGTTGTGCCCCCGATATTCGTATGCCCTGCGGACCGAGAAGCCGTGACAATGCTCTTGGCTGCAATAGTATCTGGAGGCGTTGGAAGCATGGAGGCTATAGCGGCTTGTTCTGTAATGGAGAGCCACACGGTCATCTGCCCTGGTCCCCGGTTTGCCCAGAGATAGTATGGTATCAGTTCCATCGGTTTGGGCTTAGAAAAGGCGAGATTGTACGTCCCTGTGCTTCCACTTCTAGCTTTCCCAGTAATCACGGCGACTCCGCCATACGAGTCGTCAGGGTACGGTAGCCCTGCGAAATGGTCGCCATAGAAGTCTGTCTCGAAAGAAGCTTCCAGCTCGCTTTCGACGTCAACCAACAGGCCAAGTACGGGGCCATCATTGTCGACCCATTCAGCGCAGTATACAATCGGCCCTCTTTCTACGGCGATCTTGTCGTCGTCGGCCTGCACTTCTGGCCTGGCGACGACCTTTCTCGCCTCAAAGGGGAACTCCACCGTTATTACATCGCCAGTCGTCCACGCCCTATCGAGAGAAACGTACCCTGACTCATCAAGAGCATACGTAACGGCCTCGCCATTTACCGAGATGGCTGTCTCGCCTTCCGTTTCGCCCAAGTACGAATACAGCCCTCCCGGAACAGGTTGATTCCTGGCCCATCCAGGAATCCGCAGCTTTATGTTCGCTGTTGCGCTTCCGGTACCAGCTTCAGTCACTGTGATTGTGGTGCTTCCCCCCCAGGGCATCTCGCTCTCTTGAGACAGGCGAATGTTCCCTTCATTGACTGCGAACGAGGATTCGCTCGATACGTAGAGGTTAACGTAGATGTCATGGTCAGTCTGCGCGTAGATGTACTTCGGCATGAGCCCGAAGAACCTCGTTATCCGAGGAGGACAGCAGTTCGTTGTATAGACGCCATGTCGTTCGAATACCCCCGTGTTGGCAAGCGGGTTGGCATAGAAAAACTCCTCACCCGACACGCCCACATCGCTCATGATGCTATTGTACATTGTACGTTCAAGTACATCCACGTACTTGCTGTCTCCTGTCAACAGGAACAACTTGTAACTGAGCTCTGCGAACATGATATTTGCGCAACTCTCAGAATAAGCTGAGGCATTCGGCAACAGATACGCCTTTTGGAAACCTTCCTGGTTGAAGGTCGATCCGACCCCGCCAGTAATGTACATTTTGCCAGTGACTACATCCTCCCAAAGACGCTTGGCTGTGTCTGAGTAGGCTTCAATTCCAGTCAGTGCTCCGACATCTACCAGAGAGACGGCCATATCACAGAACTTCACAGCATGACCCACGGCCTCAGTCTGTTCGAGGACAGGCATGTGTGATTGATAGTACTCTTCACCCTGCAAGCCACGAAGGTCAAGATAGTACTTGGCCATATCGAGGTACCTGGTGTCGTGCGTAACTTCGTATAGCCTTATGAAGTTGATCGAGTTCGTTTCGCCGGTCGCGGATGGGGCCTTCTCTAGGGCGCGAGTGTATATGCCATCCGCAGACGGTATGAGCAGATCTAATAGCTCCCTGTCGCCCGTGATGTCGTAATACGTTGCAGCTATCTGAAAATAGCTGTAACTCGTGGTTGGTTTGTCTCTTTGTTGAGCTTTGCGAGATTCAATGTAGGAGTCAAGCTGTGCCTGCAATTCCGGATTCGGGTACGTGTCGAGGGCGTAGATCGCAGCCTCTACAGTCCCTCTTGTTCCCGAGACGCCCACGAATGGAATGCTGACTTCAGCATTCAACCTTCGCTGTGGCTCCCAGAAGTTGTCGCTAAGAGTCACCCCTTCGAAGACAGTCTGTATGGGATAGTCTGAAGGTATATAGCTTACCTCAGACAAACCATCGTGATCGACCTGACTGAGTGATATGTAATTCGGGATTGAACTAAACGTTATCAGCAACAGTCCGAGTAAAAAAGTTAACTTCCTACGTCCTGACATCTTATCTGACCTCCTTGATGGCCGAAACCTTAGAAAGCAACGTGATCGCTGTGGTTCCCCAACCCTATCCGGTACCTGCAAGATGTCTCAGAAGTCTTTGCCGGGCTGTCTTTCTCTTTCCTGCCTACCTCCTTTCGTAGCCTCCACGATCAGCTTGACACGCTTCTACCGCCCTCCTTCTCACCTCCTTTCCACCTATAGATTGACAACCGCCGTATGATGCATTGCCCTACTCGCCGAACGAGAAGTCCGCGCTCGTCCACCGGACCAGCGACCCGCCAGAAGACACTCTCGAACTGAGAAGCCCAGCAGAATGCGAGGCAACCGATTGCCTCCATCCACATTCTCCGCCGAGAACCGGAAGCAGTCCCGTCTCCGTCGGCAATCGGCATCACACGGCGATTGACGAGTAACACGCGAACCTTCTGCGAGATCGCAACTGGAAACGGCATCGGGAATGGGAGAACCCTGTCCTCGATCTGCAGCTATGAGGCCACTTCCTGCAGTTCGCGTACAGAGTCTGATCGTGTGGCGTTCTCCTAGACGTCGGAAACTCTTCCTGACCTTTGAGTGCCGACCGGTCTTGGTCAACAGGCTGCCTCCCGAATGCTCCATTATACGCACTCGCCGTCTGAAAGCAAGAAGCTAGTGAACAATTTTCAGTTCTGTTCATTCGCCATTCTTCCCAAGAGTAAAGGGAATTCAGATCCATTTCCGAGTCGAGTACCTGCACTTATCAATATTGTTCAATCGATTTCACCAAGAAGGCAGTCCGGCTCTGAAGCCGCCCATTGAGGCCAGGACTTCCGCTCTCGGAATGGTGCTGACTCTTCAGCTTTTCGCATACCGGTCTTGTCGAGCTGTACTCGAGAGATCTCAAGGAGCTTGCGCCCTCTCAGTCCAGTAGGCTTCACGTAATCGTTGGAAGCCGTAATACTTGAGAGGCGAATCCAAAGATGCCTGGGGCTGATGTCATCGCCGGAACTGGGTGTCCAGTCTGACCGATGCGGAACGGTTCGTCGCATAAGCCTTGCCCTGGACACCTGCGACTCGGGCGTACGCGTGCCGGGGCACCAGGCTGGCCTTGACAGGGTTCGGGAGTGGCTGTATGATGCAACCGGTTGCATGCACGAAGGGTGCCGCCGAGGAGACGGAGATGAACAGCGAAACGGTCCGCACGATCGCCGACATCGCCCGGCTGGCCGGCGTCTCCAAGTCGACGGTCTCCCGCGCGCTGAACGACAGCCCGCTCGTCGCGGACGAGACGAAAGAGCGGATCGTCGCCATCGCCCGGCAGCACCGCTTCCACGTCAGCGCGCCGGCCCGGCGGCTCAGCCTGCGCCGGAGCCGGACGATCGCGTTCGTGACCCACGCCTACCACAAGGATTTCTCCTGGGCGGACCTGTTCGGGCTCGAGATCCTCGGAGGGATCACCCGCGGCCTCCACGAGAGCGGGTACGACACGCTGATCCTCCATGTGGATCCCAAGGACACAAGTTGGGCGCGGCAGTACCTGGACACCGGCCGTGTCGACGGGTTCATCCTGCAGACATCGGCCCGGAAGCAGCATCACGTCAAGGCGTTGCTCGAGATGGGGGCGCCGTTCATCGTCTGGGGGTTCCCGTTGCCCGGCCAGAGCTTCTGCTCGGTGACCGGGGACGACCTCGCGGGGGGCCGCTTGGCGACGGAGCATCTGATCCGGATCGGAAGGCGGCGGATCGCCTTCCTCGGCGGGAGCGTCGGGGAGCCGGAGGTCAAGCTCCGCTACGGCGGCTACGAAGCCGCGCTGCAGGAGGCCGGTCGCTCGGTCGATCCGGATCTGGTCGGCTACGGCGATTACTCGGATACGTCGGGAGCCGCGGTGATGCGCAGCCTGCTGGAGAGGGCCCCGGACCTCGACGCGGCCTTCGTCAACAGCGATCTGATGGCGATCGCGGCGATGGACGTGATTCGCGAGGGTGGGCGTCGAGTACCCGACGACGTAGCGGTCGTCGGATACGACGACCTCTCGATCGCGGCCCACAGCAACCCTCCCCTGACGACCGTGCGACAGAACATCCCGGAAGCCGGCCGATTGCTCGCCCGGAATCTGGTCGAGTACCTCCAGTCCGGGATGGTGACGAACGTGACCGTTCCCGTTGAGCTGGTCGTTCGGGAGTCCGCGTGATCTTTACGTTGGTAAGAAATGCAACCGGTTGCAGAAGGGGACGCCAGTCCAAAAGGAGAGCGGAATGAACCCGGCAGTCTTCTATCTTCTGAAGTGGGAGAAGGAGCTCGAAATCCAACGCGCGGCCCGCGGTCCGGGTCGACGAGCGGCGGAGCTGGTCGAACCGGATTCGAACGTCGAGCCTTCCGCGCGCCGCTGGGAACCGGACCGAAGCCCGGAGGCCCGTCGTCGAGCGTGCGAGTGCCCTTGAGCGGTTCGGAGGGCGTATGATGTCGACGGAACGGCGATGAACAGAGAACAGGCGACACGATCGATCGTAGCGTACTTCGACAGCTGGGTGAGTCGGGACCTCGACCGGTTTCTCTCCGCGCTCTCCGACGACGCCGTGATCGTCGAGTGCGATGGATCCGCATACCGCGGGCGGGACCGGGCGCGTCGCTGGTTCGTCGACTGGCACGCCGAGCCCGCGAGCGGACGGGTGACCGATTGGAAGATCCTCTGGATCCTGTTCGACGAGGGGAACGACGTCGCGACCGTCGAATGGGACTTCCGCTGCATCTACCGCGGCGAGGCGGGCTCGTTCCTCGGCGCGAGCGTCGTCACCTTCGACGGGACGAAGATCGCCCGCATCCACAAGTATCGGATGGAAAAGCCGACGCGCACGTCGCAGGACTAGGAAGGGATGGGGATTCCCCGTTGGCCGAATCGTTACGTGGGTTCGAGAGCGTCTCCGAGGGCTCGCGACGCCGGGCCCGATGCCGCATCGGACTGGGGACCCCAGGCGCCCTGTCGCGCCCCGCGTTCCAGAGCGGTGAGAACCGTCTCGAGGTCGCCGTACGCTTCGGCGAACGTGCTGGCGGGTGGCCGCCCGGTCGTGATCGCGGCGTGGAAATCCTGGTACTCCGCCGCGTAGCCGCCGTCGTCCGGATGCTCCTGAACGGTCGGCCCCACATCGGGCTCCTGCCCGTAGAGGGTCAGCGTCGACCCTTCGACGACGGCGGACCCGGTGGAGCCGAGGATCGTCCATCGGTCCTCTTCGAGGCCGGTGACGCTGTAGCCGATGTCGAGGAGCCCCGACAGCGGAGGGACCCCGGCGCGTCCAGCGGATCGGAAGAGCGCGATGAGCGAATCCGTCCGCCCGATCCTCGGGTTGATCGACCGCGTGACGGACGCGAGGATGTCGAGCTCCCCGACGAGGTCCCGCAGCGCCGCGACGTGATGGACGCCGCCGTCGGTGACGTATCCGCCCTCGTACGCGTGGTCGATCCGCCATTGCGTCCGCGCGTATGGGTTCGTCGCCGGATCCATCCGCTGCCAGCTCCTGCACTCGACGTGGTACGGCTCGCCGATCGCCCCGGAGCGCACGGCGTCGGCGAGCGCGGCGAACACCGCCCGGTAGCGGAAGTTCTCGGCGACCATCATCACCAGCTCCGGATGTCGCGTCTCCAGCTCGAGCAGGCGGGCTCCCTCGTCCAGGTTCGCTGCCAGCGGCTTCTCGAGCAGCACGTGCTTCCCCGCGGCGACGGCGTCGCGGCAGGCCGTCGCGTTCAGCTCGATGGGGAGGAGGATCGACACCGCATCGACGTCCGATCTCCGCAGCAGCTCGCGGTAGTCGAGGACGTACGGGATCGTTCTCCCGTATTCGTCGCCCACGACACCGGCGAATCGCCGCGCCTTCTCCGGGGTGCGGTTGCACACCGCCGTCACGACGAACCGGCTCCGCAGGGTCCGAAGCGCCGGCCAGTGCAATCCGTTCGCCGCGAGCCCGCAGCCGATGATCCCCAGCCTCACGAGGTGCGTTTCGGTCATCCTGCCGTCTCCCGTCCGCCGGTCCCGTCCCTCGAAGCCGCGGGTCGAACCGAGCGCATCCGAGGCGCCGCAACGGGTATCATCGACGGTCACGGCGCGGCTTGCAACGGGCGAGGGTCGGGAGACGGAGTCGGCCGGCGGGAGGGGAATCGATGACCGATACGGAGAAGGCGAAGATGCTGCGGGGCGATCTGTACATCGCCTCGGACGAGACCCTGGCCGCGGAGAGGATTCGGGCCCGGGAGCTGCTCCATCGACTGAACGTCGCGCAGCCCGGCGGGGATCCCGGCTCCTGCTCGGAGATCGTGCGCGAGCTGCTTCCGAACGCGACGCCGGCGACCTGGATCCAGCCGCCGTTCTACTGCGATTACGGATACAACATCCACATCGGAGAGGACGTCTTCTTCAACTTCAACTGCGTCATCCTCGACGGGGCTCGGGTGACGATCGGCGCCCGTACCCAGTTCGGGCCGAACGTGCAGATCTACGCCGCGACGCATCCCCTCGACGCCGAAACCCGCCGGAGCAACCTGGAGGCCGCGAAGCCCGTCTCCATTGGCGCCGATTGCTGGATCGGGGGGAGCGTCGTGATCTGCCCGGGCGTGACGATCGGGGATCGATGCGTGATCGGCGCCGGGTCCGTCGTCACCAAGGACGTCCCGAGCGACACGCTCGCGGCCGGGAACCCGGCGAGGCCGATCCGGACGCTCTCTTCACCCACGCGCGGGCCGGCCGACCCGTGAGACGGAGGCCCGCGACGGGACGATCTGCCGCGGCGAAGTTGCCCCCCTTGTGGAATCCGCGGCGTGACAGATAATGGGCTCGGAGACTGAGGGAAGGATGCGCATGGGAGGCTTGAACATCCGCGCCATCGGGGCGGCAGTATCCACATACCTGAGCTGGACCGAGGATCCATCGCCGAGCTGCGATGTGCGCCCACCGAGTCGATCGGAGCGGAGCGGATGAACGGACGGATCGGAAGGGACGAACCGGGAATGGGACGGGCCGTTGAGAAAGCCGACCTGAAGCGACAATTCGAACAGGAGCTGACGCGGAACATCCTCCCGTTCTGGATGACGCACGCGGTCGACGAGGCGAACGGCGGCCTGCACGGGGCGGTGGCGAACGATCTCCGGGTCGACGACGACGTGCCCCGGTCGGCCGTCCTCTGCGCGCGCGTCCTCTGGACGTTCTCCGCAGCGTACCGACGGTTGGGCGATCCGGCGTACCTCGCGATGGCGCAGCGGACGCTCGACGACCTGTCCCGCGTCTTCTGGGATCCGGAGCACGGCGGCCTCTATTGGCAGGTCGATCGCCGCGGCCGTCCGGTCGCGGATCGGAAGCACCACTACGCGCAGGCGTTCGGGATCTACGGACTGAGCCAGTTCCACCGGGCGACGGGGGAGCCGCGAAGCCTTCGGCTGGCACAACAGCTGTTCCGGCTCCTGGAGGACCACGCCTACGACCCGGCCGGGGGAGGCTACTTCGAGGGGAGCACGCGCGACTGGCGCCGGCTCGCCGGTGCGCGGTTGAGCGACGAGGATCCCGACGCCGGCAAGTCGACGAACACGATGCTCCACATCCTGGAAGCGTACACCAATCTGCTCCGCGCCTGGGACGACGAGCGTCTCAGGCGGCGGATCGAGGGGCTCGTCCGGACCTTCTCGCGGCGGATCCTCGACCCCCGAACCGGTCATTTGGGGCTCTTCTTCGACGAGCGATGGCGATCCCTGTCCGAGACCGCCTCGTTCGGCCACGACATCGAGGCGAGCTGGCTCCTCTGCGAGGCGGCCGAGGTCGGCGGCGATCCCGCGCTGCGCGAAGAAGCGCGCCGCGTCGCCGCCGGCCTCGCCGACGCCGTCTATCGCGACGGGCTGGACGCCGACGGGAGCCTGGTCAACGAGGGTTCTCCGGGCGGGAGGATCGACGACGGGAGGGACTGGTGGCCCCAGGCGGAGGGGATCGTCGGCTTCTACAACGCGTACCAGCTGACCGGCGAAGAGCGGTTCGCGGAGGCGGCGATCCGCTGCTGGGACTACGTGCAGGACCGGTTCGTCGATCGGACGCACGGCGACTGGTTCAAGCACCTCTCCCCGGACGGCCGCCCCGATCCGGCGAGGTACAAGGCCGGGCCGTGGGACTGCCCTTATCATCACAGCCGCGCCTGCCTCGAGATGCTCGATCGCCTGGACGAACCGGAATAGGAGCGAGCGATGCGGTACGGCCACTTCGACGACGTCGAGAAGGAGTACGTGATCACCCGGCCGGACACACCGACGTCCTGGAGCAACTACCTCGGCTCGACCGAGTACGGGGCGATCATCACGAACAACGCCGGCGGCTATGGGTTCTATCGATCGGGCGCGCGCGGTCGGTTCCTTCGCCTCCGGTTCAACGGCGTGCCGATGGACCAGCCCGGCCGCTATTTCTACCTCCGCGATCGGGAGAGCGCCGACTACTGGTCGGCCTCGTGGCAGCCGGTCGGCAAGCCGCTCGATACGTACGAGTCGGTCTGCCGGCACGGCACGGCGTACACGATCATCTCGTCGCGCTACGCCGGGATCGCGTCCGAGACGACCTACTTCGTCCCCCTCGGGCAGACGTTCGAGTACTGGCGGCTGAGGCTCACCAACGAGAGCGACCGGCCGCGCGAGATCTCGGTCTTCTCGTTCTGCGAGTTCACCAACCAGTGGGACACGTACCAGGACCGGGTGAACCTGCAGTACTCGCTGTTCATCGTCCGCGGCGGGCTGACCGACGACGGGCTCCTCCGGATCGCCATCCAGGACAACCTGACGCCGGAAGGCGGCGGCGCCTTCACCCACGATCTGGCGATGCATTCGTGGATGGCCCTCGTCGGGGCCGAGCTCGCCGGGTACGACACGAGCCGGGAGGCGTTCCTCGGCCCGTACCGCGGGTATCACGACCCGATCGTCGTCGAGCGGGGCCGATGCACGGGGAGCGAAGCCTACGGCGACAACGCGTGCGGGGGGCTGCAGGCCGATCTGACCCTGCAACCGGGGGAGAGCCGTGAGCTGCTGGTGATGCTCGGGATCGGCGACGCGCGGTCGGTCGGGAAGGGGGCCGTCGACGCGTTCGGATCCCCCGACCGGGCGACCGAGGAGCTGCAGAAACTGAAGGCGAGCTGGCACGCCAAGCTCGGGAGCCCCGTCGTCGACACCCCCGACGAGGAGCTGAACCACACGATCAACGTCTGGGGGCCCTACAACGGCCTGGTCGCCTTCGCCTGGTCGCGCGCCGCCAGCCTCGTCTACAACGGGGAGCGCGACGGGCTCGGGTTCCGCGACTCGGTCCAGGACGTCCTCGGGGTCGCCTCCGCCGTCCCGGACGACGCCCGCGCCCGCCTGGAGCTGATGCTGACCGGCCAGCTGTCGAACGGCGGGGCGATGCCGATCGTGAAGCCGTTCGACCACCGCCCGGGGCACGAGGCGGCGCCGGACCCTGAGGCGTACCGTTCCGACGACTGCCTCTGGTTCTTCAACGCGATCCCGGCGTACGTCGACGAGACCGGCGACGTCGGCTTCTACAGCAAGGTCCTCCCGTACGCCGACGCGGGTGAAGACACGGTCCTCGGCCACCTCCGCCGCGCGCTGGAGTTCAACCTCGAGCGGACCGGCGCCCACGGCCTCCCGTGCGGCCTGGCGGCCGATTGGAACGACTGCCTCCGCCTCGGCTACCGCGGCGAGAGCCTGTTCGTCGGGTTCCAGCTCCGGCTCGGGCTGACCGTCTACGCGCGGATCGCCGAGCGCCTCGGAAGGCCCGAGGAGGCCGCGTGGGCGCTCGAACGGCGCGACGCGCTCGACGCCAGCATCCAGGCGGTCGCCTGGGACGGCGACCGGTTCATCTGGGCGATCGCCGAGGACGGGACCGTCTACGGGACGCGCGCGTCCGCCGAGGGCCGGATCTACCTGAACACCCAGGTCTGGTCGGTGATCAGCGGCGCCGCGTCGCCCGAGCAGGCCGCCCGATGCATGGAGACCGTCCACGAGGAGCTCGCGACGCCGTACGGCCTGATGCTCTCCGCCCCACCGTTCGTCAAGACGTCGATCGACGTGATGCGCGCCGTCGTCTTCAACC
>CAZGXU010000029.1:17519-27240 GCA_964530075.1 uncultured Thermotogae bacterium | reverse complement strand
GAACCCGCGACCCTCAGCTTGGGAAGCTGATGCTCTACCACTGAGCTATGCCCGCGTGGGTCGATCGGATTATAGCGGACGTAGACTGGACCAACAACGCTAGGCCCTGAGCGCCTCCAGCGCCGGGAGGTGCTTCCCCCGCAGGAACGCGAGGCAGGCCCCGCCTCCGGTGGAAACGTACGAGATCCGGTCGACGAGGCCGAACCGCGCCATCGCCTCTCCCGTCTCTCCTCCGCCGATGACGCTGTACGCGTCCGACTCGGCCACCGCTTCGCCGATGCCGCGGGTTCCGGCCGAGAACGGCTCGACTTCGAACGCGCCGAGGGGGCCGGTCCAGACAACCGTCCTCGCGGTCAGGATCCGATCGGCGAATCGCTCGACCGTCTTCGGCCCGATGTCGAGCCCCTGCCAACCGGCCGGGATCGCCCGCGCGTCGCACGTCCGGACCTCACCGTCCGGGGAGAGATCGACCCCGATCACCACGTCCTCGGGGAGGAGGATTTTCGTGTCCTCGCGTTCGGCCGCGGCCTGAATCGCGCGGATCTCCTCGTACAACTCCTCATCGACGGCCGAGCCCCCG
The DNA here is from genome assembly GCA_964530075.1 of uncultured Thermotogae bacterium. GTDB lineage: Bacteria > Bipolaricaulota > Bipolaricaulia > UBA7950 > UBA9294 > JANQEA01. Next base: position 26,660 of record CAZGXU010000029.1, on the reverse strand, counting down.
ACGTCGGCGCCGGACGCGCTGAGAAACGTGAAGGCCACACCCCCACCGATCAGGATCTCGTCGACCCGAGGGACGAGGTCCCGAAGCGCGCCGAGTTTGCTGCGCGCTTTCTTCCCTCCCACGATCGCCAGGTACGGTCGCTCGGGCTCCTCGAGGCGGGACAGAGCGGCGATTTCCCGCTCCATCAACAGCCCGGCGTAGGCCGGGAGATGATCGGCGATTCCGACCGTCGAGGCGTGCGCCCGATGGACGGCGGCGAACGCGTCGTTGACGTAGAGGTCGCCGAGCTGCGCCAACTCGCGGGCGAATCCCGATTCGTTCGTCGTTTCCTCCCGATGGAATCGCACGTTCTCGAGAAGGAAAACGTCGCCGGGGCTCCCGCGGTCGACCGCTTCGGAAACCGCCGGACCGACGCAGTCTTCAAGCTGTCGAACCGGACGGTCGAGCAGATCCGCCAGACAGGCCGCGACCGGAGCGAGCCGCAGGTCCTCGACCACGCGTCCCTCCGGCCGCCCGAGGTGCGAGATCAGCACCACCTTCGCATCGTGTTCGAGGAGGTAACGGAGCGTGGGAAGCGAAGCGCGAAGTCGCGCGTCGTCAGCGACCCTCCCCCCGGACAACGGCACGTTGTAGTCGACCCGTACCAAGACCGCCTTCCCCTCAACGTCCGCACGTTCGATACCGCGTAGTTCCATCGAGGCTCCCTTCCACGCAGCTTCCCTTGGAGGCCGGATTGCGATTGAATGCCCTTCAGATGGGGATTATAATGTCATGGAATGAACAATCAAAGCCTCATCATCCTCGCCCTTGGGGCCTTCGTTGCGCTCATCGTGACCGTGGCGGCGGTCGACCAGTACCTGCAGAACGAGCACCCTCCGACCGAGGTGAGCGGGCTCATCTGGCAGATCGAGAACGCGTTCTCCCGAATCAAGGATCTCGAGGCCGTCCTCGAAGTGACGAAGGCCCGCGCGCCGGGCGAGCCGATTCGAATGGTCGTCCGATACCTGAACGGCCCGGCCCCCGTCCTCTCCGTGCGATACCTTCGCCCCGACAGCATCAAGGACGAGCGATTCGTCGTCCAGAACGACCAGCTTTCGCACTACCTTCCGCAGGAGAACCTCGTCGTCATCAAGCGATGGGTCGGCGTTCCGCTCGCCGCCATTGGGCTCGCGGATCTCGACCTCTCGGGGCTCAAACAGGATTGGACCGCCGGGAAGGTGCGAATCCAGGTCGTCCAGGACGTGCCGGGATTCACGACGGACCTGTTTCAGGCGCCGCTCGTCCTCGACGCATCGTTTGCGCAGGTCGAAGACGACACCCTATTCTCCTCTTCTACGATCTCGGCACAGAACTGCCCGATCTCTTTCTCCTTCTGCCCCGGGACCGAGGAATACGATGCATCCTTCGCGGCCGGTTGGGGACAGATCGCGACGCTCGGCGCAAGCGGCTCGATCGGCGGGAGCTACATCCTCGAGGTCAGGGACGCCAAGTCGAACGAGCTCGTGCGCATGATCTGGGTCGAACGCGATACGTTTCTGATTCGCAAGGTCGTCGCGTTCGAGGACGGACAGCGCTCGACCACCCTGCACGTCGAACGGATCGATCTGGATCAGGGGTTGACAGAAGAGGAAATCATCACCCTCCCGTCGCGCGGGGTGGAGACGATTCGGGGCTGATCGGCTACTCCTCCTGCGCGCGATGGAGCCTATTGAGCTTCCGGAACTCGCGCAGATCGAGGTTCTCCTCGACGAACTCCTGGAATTCGTCCTCGTCGGCGAACGGGGATTCGATCGCCGCCGTTTGGAAGACCTCGTCGGCGATGAAGATCGGGCAGCCGGAGCGAAGCGAGAGGGCGAGGGAATCGGACGCCCGCGCGTCGAACTCGAGGACCTCTTCGTGGACGTCGCGCAGGAAGATCGACGCGAAGTACGTTCCGTCCTGGACGGACTTGATGACGACCTTCTCGACGCTCGCGTCGAGATCTTCGATGATCTGCTTCATCAGGACGTGCGTCAGTGGTCGGGGGAACTCCTCGCTCTGGAGGCCGAACGCGATCGATATCGCCTCCGCGTCACCTATCCAGATCGGCAACGCCTTTCGAGACAAGCGATCCTTCAGCAGGACGACGGGCGTGTTGTTTGAAGGGTCGACCAAGAGCGCCTTGATGACGACCTCATGCATTTCGGTCCTCCTTCGAGAGAACCCCCACCGAGTTCGAATTATACCGTCCGAGCGGGGGTCGGCCAACACCGCACGTTTGGTCCGCTCCAGGTCATGAGATACACTCCCCTACCGGAATCCGGAGGGAGGGAGCGTGTGCGGGATCATCGGCTACATCGGGAGTGAGAGCGTCGTCCCCCTGCTCGTCGAGGGGCTCAAGCGCCTGGAATATCGCGGGTACGATTCCGCGGGGATCGCGGTCCTGACCGAGAAGAAGATCGTACGATTCCGCCGGGTCGGGAAGGTCCGCCAACTCGACGAGGACCTCCGCTCGAAGACGATCGACGCGACCACCGGGATCGGACACACCCGTTGGGCGACGCATGGCAAGCCGACCGAGGAAAACGCGCATCCCCACTTCGATTGCCACGGAAAGATCGCGGTCATCCACAACGGGATCATCGAGAACTACCTCCCGATCCGGGGGCGCCTGATCGATGAGGGGCATCGCTTCAGCTCCGAGACCGACACCGAGGTCCTCGCCCACCTGATCGAGGCCCACTTCGGCGGTGATCTGCTGGCGGCGGTCACTGCCGCGGTCCAACAGGTCGAGGGGGCGTTCGCCCTCGCCGTCCTCTGCTCCGAGACGCCCGATCGGCTCGTCGTGGCGCGGCGGGGGAGCCCTCTGGTTCTCGCGAGCGACGATACCGGCACGTTCGTCTCGTCGGACATCCCCGCCCTTCTCGGGCGGGCCGATTCGGTGCAGTTCCTCGCCGACGATGAGGTCGGCGAGCTGACGGCCAAGGGGTTCCGGATCTTCGACCTCGACGGCCGCGAGATCGAACGCCCGCCGCATCGTGTGACGACGGATCTCGTCGCGATCCAGAAGGGCGGATACAAGCACTTCATGCTGAAGGAGATCCACGAACAGGCCCGGTCGGTCGGCGAGACGATCCGCGAGAAGATCGGTTCGGAAGGACGGCTCATCCACCTCCCCCTCGTCGAGGACCGAATCGACGGGTTCGATCACGCCTGCTTGGTCTCCTGCGGCACGGCCTTCCACGCCAGTCTGGTCGCCGAGTACCTGTGGGAGGGGATCCTTCCCGTCCCGATCCAGGCGATGATTTCCTCCGAGTTTCGCGTCCGCTCCCCCCACCTGTCGCCTCGTGCCCTCGTCGTCGCCGTCTCCCAATCCGGGGAGACGATCGATACGCTGATGGCCGTCCGACGCGCCAAGGAGCGCGGCGCGCGGATCGTCGCACTGGTGAACAACGAGCAGTCGGCGATCGATCGCGAAGCGGACGCCAGCGTCTACACGAGGGCCGGGATCGAGATCGGCGTCGCCGCGACGAAGACCTTCACCGCCCAGATCGCCGCGCTCGGCCTCCTCGGGATTCACCTCGCCCTCGCGCACTTCGATCTACCCGAGCGAGAAGCACGGGCCGAATTGGACCGCCTCGCGCTCCTCCCCGGACGGATCACCGAGGGACTTCAGGCGGAACGACGGATCGACGACATCGCCGAGGAGATCCACCGGGTCAGCGACGTCCTGTACCTCGCCCGCGGTGCCCTCTACCCGATCGCCCTTGAGGGAGCGCTCAAGCTGAAAGAAATTTCGTACATCCACGCCGAGGGATACCCGGCCGGGGAGATGAAACACGGGCCGATCGCCCTGATCGATGAGGGCACGCCGGTCGTGATCCTCCTGTCCAAGGGGACGGCGTACGAGAAGGTCCTCGCCAACATCGAGGAAGTCAAGGCGCGAAATGGCCTCACGATCGTCGTCACCGACGTTCCCGACGAGCCGGCGCTCGATCGCCTCGCCGACTTCGTCCTCCCGGTCCCGGCGGTCGATGGAATCTCGCGCCCGATCTTGTTCGCTCTCCCGCTCCAGCTGCTCGCGTATCACGTAGCCGTCTGGAGAGGGACCGACGTCGATCAGCCGAGGAATCTCGCGAAGACCGTGACGGTGGAGTAGCGGCGCGCGTCGTGGCCGCTCGTGAGGCCGGCGGTGCGTCTCATCGCGCGACGCGCTTCCGCCGTCGAATCCGGCGGAACCGCTTGGTCCCCCGCGCCGTGCGGACCCCCGACGATAGGCAAGCCTCGTACAGCTCGACCGTGCGGTCCGCGTAGCTCTGCACCGACATCTCCGCCGCGCTCTCCATCGCGCCGGAGCGGAGCAGGGCGTACTCTTCTCGATCGGACAGAACAGCGATTGCCGCCCGGGCGAAGCGGGACTCGTCCTCGGGAACCAAGCGCCCGTTGACGCCGTCGCGAACGACATCGACGACCCCGAGCTCCCCGACAGCGACCGCCGGCGTCCCCCCGGCCATCGCCTCGACAAGGACCAACCCCTGTGTCTCGGTCTTCGACGCGAACAGGAACAGGTCCGCCGCGTGGTACAGGTCGACGAGCCGCGGATGGTCGAGGAATCCGGTGAACCGCACTGCGGCCCGGATCCCGAGCGCGTCCGCCTCGGCCTCCAGCCGCTCTCTCAGGGGACCGTCCCCGGCGACGACGAGGACCGAGTCCCTCAGCTCCTGATGAATCCGAGCGAAGCCCCTCAACAGGAACAGGAGGTTCTTCTCCGCCGCCAACCTCCCCGCGTAGAGGAGGAGCCGCGCTTCCCGCGGCACATTCAGCGCCTCGCGCGGCGCCCAACAGGCGGGCCGATCGAACAGCGGAAGGTGCGGACCGAGCGGGATCACGTGGATCGGGCGGGTGACGCCGTACCGGATCAGCTCGTCTCGAATCGCGGAAGTCGGAACGGTCACCGCTGTACACCGATTGCACAGCAACGCCGAGTAGGCCTCGGCTGCACGGACCGTCGGTCGGATCGGCCGCGGAATATAGTGCCGATACTGACTCAGGTAGGTGTGATACGTCTGGACGTGCGGCAATCGGTGCCTCGCCGCCGCGAGGATCGCCGCGTAGGCGAGCGAGAAGGGCGTGTGACTATGAACGATGTCCAGGACGGCGAAGCTCTGAAAGGCCTCCCGAGAGTAGGGGAGGGCCATTCGCGCCGTCTTGTAGCCGAAGACCGGGCCGGCCCGAAACCGGTACGTCCGATCGTCGTCGTCCCTCGCCCGCTCATAGCGCGGCGCGTAGACGTAGACCTCGTGGCCGCGCGTCTCGAGTTCGTCGCGATACCACCTCACGGCCATGCTCACGCCGCTGATCTCGGGCAAGTAGGCGTCGGTGAACAGCCCGATCCTCAAGCCGCGCCCCCCTCCTCGTAGACTAGCTCTCCCCCGACGAACGTCATCTCCACCCTCCGCTCCTCGATCCGCTCCGGATGGACCAGCGGGTCCTCGTCGAGGACCACCAGATCGGCGAGCATCCCCGGCTCGATCTTTCCCTTGACCCCGCCCTCGAATCCGAGCCAGGCCCCGCCAGCGGTGTATCGCTCGATCGCCTCCTCGGCGGTCAACCGCTGATCGGAATACGGCCCGTTGACCGCCCAGTGAATGCCGTAGAGGGGAGAGACCGGCATCCCGTCGGAACCGAACGCGAGCGGCAGTCCGGCGTCGACGACGCGGCGGAGCGGGTTGCTCGCCCGATCCCGCTCCACGCCGAGCCGGTCGACGTAGAGGCCCTCCGGGCCCGACCAGTTCCCGATGAAGTTCGGCTGCATGCTGACGCAGAGGTTGAGCTTCGCGGCGCGCGCGAGGTGCTCCTCGCGCGGAAGCTCGAAGTGCTCGATCCGATGCCGCAACGCGGGGTCGGACCCGACGGCCTCGTGCGCGTCGAGGACCTGTTCGATCGCGCGATCGCCGATGGCGTGAATCACCGTCTGCCAGCCGGCGTGTTCGGCCGCGCGGATCATCGACACCAGCTCCGCGTCCCCGTGGTTGAGCGCTCCGGTCCCGCCTCCGCGGAACGGCTCGGAGACCGCGGCATTCCGGGCCCCGATCGAGCCGTCGGCGAAGATCTTGATCCCCCCGAACCTGACCCACAGATCGCCGAACGCGGTCTGGAATCCGACCGCCTCGACCTTGTCGAGCGAAGCGACCTCAGGACAGATCGTCACGCGCAACCGCCGTTCAGCCCGCCGACGCATGAACGCCGGAACGTCCCGAAGCCGGGACATCGTGTGGACGGACGTGACCCCGACGCGGTGACACAGGCGCTCCGCGGCGGAGAGGGCCGCGACGGCCGTGGTCCGATCCGGGACGATCTGAGAGAGCATCTCGGACAACGCCGCTTCGCGGACGAGGCCTTCCTGGCGGTCGACGAGGCCCTCGGGGGCCGACGTCGGAAGGAGCTCGAGAGCCGGCGAATTGGCGGTCAGCAGGTGTCCGTCCATCCGGATCGCCAGGACGGGGTTCGCCGGCGAAACCTGATCCAGTTCCTCTCGGATCAGATACCGTCGATCCTTCCAGCCGCTCTCGTCCCAACCGGAGCCGACGACCCACTCCCTGGGACCGCGGGATCTCGCGGCCGCTCGCAGCGACTCCAGGACGTCCTCGCGGGTCCGCTTCGCGAGGTCGACCCGCCATCCGCTCTCCACCAGGCCCGTGTGCATGAGATGCACATGCGCGTCGACGAACCCGGGAAGGACCGGGCGGCCTCGCAGGTCGATCCGCATCGCCTCGTCTTCGACGTGCGGCAGGATCTCCTCGTCCGGACCGACCGCCAGGATCCGGTCTCCCCCGATGAGCACGGCCCCGGGCCCCGCGCGCGCGCGGATCGTCCCGTTGTGAAGCACAACCGTTGGCTGCGGCATGGATGCCATGCTCTTCATTCTTCCTGCTCTCCGCGGCGCGTCGTCCGTCAGGTCATCCGATTCTCACTGCTGAATCGCCAGCCCGGACGCGCTCGCACCCGGAAAGCCCGTGATCCGGGCGCCGGTCCGCAGGCCGGTTGCGGGATCGATTTGAACGATCTCGTGATCGTCGCGGTCGACGACCCACAGGTAGCCGTCGTACGAGGCCATCCCCGCGACGGGAAAGACCGTCGGGTCGAGTGAGACCGGCTCCCGCTCGATCTCGAGCTGCACCCCTTCGAAGATGTTGATCGGTGGATCGATGTGGATCGCGTAAAGGAGCCGCGTCTCCCCCTCCAGGTACCACAGCAGGCCGGAGGCCTCACCATCCTCCGTCCAGCTCAGGCCTTGAGGGGCCTGGAGAAACACCTCGTTTCCGACCTGCTGGGACGCCCGGAAGTAGTTCGTACCGAACGAATCGAGGACCTGGCAGCTGGCCGGATTGAGCTCGTAGATCTTCCGGCTCAGGCCGTCGACGTGCCAGATCCGTTGCGGTTCATCCGCGCCGTAGGCGAGGTAGAGCGGATCCTGCGCCGGCGCGGTGTACTCCGCCGACACGGTGCCGGCCGCCTGATCGATCCGGAGGAGCCGCTGGTTTCCTCCCCCGTAGCAACCGACGAACACCCACGCCTCCCCGTCGGCCTCGGCGATCGCGACGCCCTTCGGCCCGCTGACGGGCAACTCGAACGTCTTCAGGACCGCACCGTCCAAGTCGAGCTTGTAGACCCGAGCGAGGTTCTCATCGCAGATCCATACCGCGGGTTCGACGACGATCTCGACCGTCTCCGTGTCCGTCTCCCCGTTCGCGCCCCGCACGGTCAGAGTCAGCGCGTATCGCCCGGCGTGATCGTACGTGTAGGTCCCGTTCGATACGTACCGTTCCTCCCCCGTCCCGAACGTCCATCGGTACGTGGAAATCTCCCCGGGACAGGTCGAGGCGTTCCCGGAGAATGTGATCGTCAGCGGGACGATCCCGATGGTCGACGAGACCTCAATGACGGCCTCCGTTCGCGTAAAGAGCGCACAGCCACCGGTGGCCGCCAGCAAACCCGTGCCGACGATCAGTATCACGAACAAGCGTTTCGCACACATGCACCCTCCTTGTCGGTCCGTTCATTGTACGATCGGTTGAGACGTCCGTGAAGGTTTTCCCGGGTCGGAACGGCCTCATCGGACCGACGAGCCCGATTTCCATATTTCTTTCATGTTGCTTCCTGTCCACCTCCATGGATTCCTTGTTGCGGTCGGCTACGCTATTGTTATTCATCGATTCTCGGCAATGTGAAGCTATCGTCCCAGAAAGACTCAGCTGATGAAGGGAGGGGGGTGAACTCCGTGCCGAAGAAAGAGATCTTGGACAAGCTCTCGATCTACATTCCCCAGAAGAAGATGGAGGAAAAACCGGTCGAGCGGCTGATCAGTCTCGGCGAGAAGCGCGATCGCTCGATCAACTACCTCGTCGTTGACGCGATCCTCCAGTATCTGGAGCGCGAAGAGAACAAGAGCTAGAAACACGAAGCTCGTGAGAATCGACTTCCTTCGCAAACCGACGAAGGAGCGGACGAAAGCGCCCCGTCGATCCACGGCCGGGCGCTCTCGTTTCCGATTCATGGTCGGAGCCCTCTCCAGGCACCCGATCCGGCATGCGGACCCCGACCGGACGCCGGAGCAATCCACGAACAGCGAGAGGGAGGACCCGTCGATGAAACGATCGGATTCGGGGGCGCCGGCGAGATACCCATCACTCGCCCGATCGGGCATCGACGCGGAGGGCGTCGCGAACGGGAAGACCGTGATGCGGTCCTCAGGAACGGAAGTCACCGCCACGCTTGAGAGCGGCTCTAGGGCCGACGGGTCGTTCGAGATCGGGGGGCGGATCGTCCCGCTCACCGCGCTCGGAACCGCGTCCGACGACTCGGCCGTCATGGCTCTCGATGTTTGGATCGTCATCGAGGCCTCCGGCACGACCGAAAGCGGAGAGCCCGCTCCACCCGCGGAGGGATGGCCGGCGCCAGCGAGGATACAGATCCATCCGTAAGGGAGGGGCTGCGCGTCCGAGCCGTTCCTCTTTGTCATCGCGCTCGGCACGGATTCCTAACGGGCACTCGGAACGGCCGAGGGAACTCCGCCGACGCGTTCGCCGTGCCCGACGATCCCCTCACGATGCAGACGGAGGGGATGGGATCCGATTTCGTGGCCCGGACACAACCCGTATA
>CAZGXU010000029.1:0-17509 GCA_964530075.1 uncultured Thermotogae bacterium | reverse complement strand
GAACTCCGCCGACGCGTTCGCCGTGCCCGGCGAGCCGTTCGCCCGGACGCTCGCCCTCCTCGCCGGGCCGCCCTGAGAGCCGGGCGAGGTGCCGGAGGGCGAGCCCGCCAGCGGCTGACGCGTCGCTTCGCCGCTACCGTTCCCGGACGCAGCCCGTATAATCGCTCGTCATGCGAAGTCGAGCGAGCATCGAGCATCGCCTGCTCACGCGAAGCAACGCGTCAAGATGGGGCACGGAGTCCGTCCTCCCGGACTACGCGGGGTACTCGATCATCGGCCTGCCCGCACTGATCGAGCGACTGTTCGGCCTCGACGGCGGCGAAACCCCGCTGAAGGAGATCGCCACCGACGTCCCGGCATACGATCGCGTTGTTCTCCTGATCCTCGACGGACTGGGGTACCGGAAGACGGAATCGCTCTTCGATCGATTCCCCGACCTCGTCCTCCGCTCGCTCAGCCGGACCGGCTTCTTCCTCCCGCTCACGTCGGTCTTCCCGGCGACGACGGTCGCCGCGCTCGCTTCGATCGGGACGGGATTGACGCCGCTCGAACACGGGCTGATCGGGTACCGGCTGTACCTGCGCGAGACCTCGGCAATCACCAACATGATCCGCTTCACGATGGTCGGGAACGGACGAAGTGATGCGGCGTTCAGCGCCGGGCTCGATCTCGAGGCGATCGTCCCCGGCCCGACCCTTCACGAACGGCTAAGCGGCCACGGCGTCAGCGTTCACACGCTCCTCCCGCAGCACATCTCCGGAAGCGGGCTGTCGCGCGCGCTCTACAAGGGGAGCGCCCATCTCCACGCGGCCGCCGGCTTGAGCGACATGTGCGTGACGGCCCGTCAGCTCCTCGCCCGCGCCGCGTCGAAGACGTTCCTCTCCCTCTACTGGCCGGGCCTAGACACGATTGCGCACATCCGAGGGCCGGAGACCGAAGCGTACGTCGCCGAGCTGAGGGCGATCGACGACGTGCTCCGCAGGGAGCTTGTCGGGCGGGCCGGGAGGACCCTCCTGATCCTCTCGTCCGATCACGGGTTCGTGCCGATGAGCCCGGACGACTACGTCCGGCTGCGCGACACGCCGGACGTCGAGAGGGCGCTCCTTCTTCCGCCCGTCGGCGAGCCTCGCGCATCGTACCTGTTCGTCCGCGAAGGGGAGAGGGAGCACGTCTCACACGTTCTGAATCGACGGTCGAAGGACGGGATCGTCTGCGTCGACTCGCGCGCGCTCCTTGAGGACGGCCTCCTCGGTGAAGGCTCACCCCATCCCGAGGTCGCCGGCCGGATCGGTGATCTCGCCGCCATCTCCACCGGGCGCGCCGGCATCTTCCACCCGTACCACGACGCGATCCTGCTGCCCGGAATGCACGGCGGCCTGACGGAAGAGGAGATGCTGGTCCCGCTCATCGTGAGCCCGCTCTGACAAAAGGAGTCCCCATGATCCACGTCGGGAAGAGCCGGAACATCGAACCGAGGATCTACAACGACGGGACGAACGCTCGCCACGCGGAGAAACGCGTCCTCGTAGGGCCGAACGAGAACGCCCCCCATTTCTCGATGCGCAAATTCACGCTCGGGAGGGGCGGGTGCAGCCCGTACCACGCGCATCCATGGGAACACGAGGTCTACATCCTTGCCGGACGGGGAGAGATCCGGTTCGCCGGTGGAAGCCGGGCCGTCGAGCCGGGCGATTTCGCCTTCGTCCCCCCGGACGACGAGCACCAGTTCGTCAACTCCGGTGACGACGCCTTCGAGTTCCTGTGCATGGTGCCGCTGTCCGGGGAAGACGGATAGATGACGAAGCGCGTCGTCGTCTGCCTCAGCGGCGGCGTGGACAGTGCCGTCGCCGCGTTCCTCCTCAAAGAGCGAGGGTACGACATCGCAGGGATCACGTTCTGGTTCTGGTCGTTCCCCGGCGCTCCCGATTACGCCGGGAAGACCAAGTGCTGCTCCCTCGACACTGCGGCCCTCGCGGCGCGCGAGATCGACATCCCACATGAGGAGATCGACGCCAGCGAGGCGTTCCATCGTCTCGTCCTGGAGGACTTCATCGCAAGGTACCGCAACGGCGAGACGCCGAACCCTTGCGGCCGGTGCAACCGCCATCTCCGGTTCGGTCTGGCGCTCGACTACGCCGAGCGGAACGGCTACGACTTCGTCGCCACCGGCCACCACGTGCGCTGCGTCCGCGAACCGGGCGGTGACCTTTCCTTGTACCGAGGAGCCGATCCGAGCAAGGACCAGACCTACTTCCTCTACGGACTGGCGCAGGACGATCTGGACCGTCTCCTCTTCCCCGTCGGCGAGATGTCGAAGCGCGAGGTCTACGCGTTCGCCCGCGACCACCGTCTCACCTGCGCCGAGCTGCCGGAGAGTCAGGACCTCTGCTTCGCCGTCGCCGGGCGGACTTCGTTCCTCTTTCACCGGATCGACCTGCGGCCCGGCCCGATCCTCGATCCCGCCGGCAACCGGCTCGGGACGCATGAAGGGCTGCCAAACTACACCATCGGCCAGCGCCGCGGGATCGGGATCCCGTCCGGCCGCCCGCTCTACGTCATCGACATCGACCCGGAGCGCAACGCGCTCATCATCGGTGAAGAAGATCTGCTGTTCCGAAGCGAGCTCGGCGCCGTTGACGCCAACTATCTCTCCGGGCACCCACCCGAGGACCGATCTCACGTGGACGTCAAGATCCGCTACCGGTCGCCGGCCGTCGGCGCCACGTTCCACGGGGATTCGCACGGGCGTTTCGGACTCACCTTCGATGAGCCTCAGCGCGCGATCACGCCCGGGCAGCTGGCCGTCCTGTACGCCGGAGAGCGTCTGATCGGCGGCGGAACGATCGCGAGACCGTCAGGCGTACCGGAGGGCTCCCCGTGCAGTTCGGTATAATCGCATGTCGGAGGGGTGGGTGAGCGGACGAAACCACCGGTCTTGAAAACCGGCAGGTCGCGAGGCCTCGCGGGTTCGAATCCCGCCCCCTCCGCAGCGCGTTTGCTCTGCAAACGCGGGCGAGTTCGGGCAAGCACGAACTCGCGTTGGACGACGAGTGAACCCACGCTTGACATGAACTCGTGTTGGATGATGAACCGCTGTTGTTCTCTAGATCCCGTCCCGTTAGAATCCCGCCATGGAGAGGTAGTCAAGCGGTCCAAGACACCGGTTTGCTAAACCGGCGAGGGGTTCACGCTCCTCCGCGGGTTCGAATCCCGCCCTCTCCGCAGCCAGCGCGTCTGCGAGGCAGACGTGTACGAGTCCTTGCGGAGCACGAACTCGTGTCGGATGACCAAACGACTCCCATTGCGGTTCGACAAGGGAATGAGGTGCGTACTCGCGACGGTTGACGTCAAGAGGGTTCGAAGCGACAATTGTTAGGAGTTTCGCGCGGCGAAACTTCCTCGTGCATCGACAAGCCATTGAGGCTCGTTGATTGCACGTCTGCGCCCGTAGCTCAGAGGATCAGAGCGTTGGCCTCCGGCGCCAAAGGTCACAGGTTCGAATCCTGTCGGGCGTACCAGACCGATCGCGTGATCGCCGGGCGTCTTCTCCTCCCCCGGGCAGAGGTAGCGTCAGATCGAAAGCCGCTCCGATCCCGATCGTCAGTGAGGAAACGATCTCCCCTGTGAAGACGATCCCCATCCCAGCACACCGCCGCGGTGAAGGTTCGGAACGGGTCGAGCGCCTCGAAACGGACCCGGCGGCGGGTACAATCGCCGGAGGCTGGATCGGAGAGACCGCGCGACCGGGTCGATCGCGTCGAGAACGACCGGTGCGGGGCGACGTGCGAGCACGAGGATCCGGTGCGTTCACCGGGGAAGGGGGCCTGGCATGCCGCATCGCATCGGCAGAAGTAGTCTCGCCCTCACCGCGGCCCTTCTGGCCTTGGCCGCGGGCACCGTCGGAGGGCGGTCGGCCGACCTCGACGTCCTGATGGAGGCGTTCTTCGCGGCTTCCGACCCGAGCCAACGGGCGGAGGCGATCGACCGGCTGGTCTCGTCGCAGGCCGATCCGTTCGAAGTCGCGGGGCGACTTCGGAAGGGCAGAACCTACTTGGAGGATGTCGCTCCCGGCTGGTCCGTCCACTTCAACGACTGCACCGACGGCGTGACCCGCCCGTTTCACGTCTTTGTTCCCGATAGCTACGATCCGTCGGTGCCGACTCCCGTGCTGGTCGATCTGCACGAAGCCGTCTCGCACGCGCCGTACGCCATCGAGGAACTGATCCCGAGGCACGCGCTGTGGGAGTCGACCGCCGCCGAGGAGGGCTGGGTCCTTGTCATGCCGCACGGCGACGAGGGGGCGCCGTGGTGGAGCGAGACCGGACGTACGAACCTGCTGGCTCAACTGGCGTTCGTCAAGCAGCACTACAACGTCGATGAGAACCGCGTTTTCCTCTCGGGGTTCTCCGATGGCGGCTCCGGCGCGCTGTGGATGGGGTACCACGACGCGACGGCGTGGGCCGGCTTCATCGACATCTACGGGCACCCGACCATCGCCGGCTACGGCCCGTATCAGACGTACCCGAGGAACCTTCTCAACCGGCCGATCCTCGCCGCGAACGGCCGCTACGACGAGCTGTATCCCGCGCCGGAAATCGAGCTGTACGTCGATCAGTTTCTCGATCTGGGCGTCGACATCGATTGGACCCCCTACCCGACGGGCCACGACATCCAGGCGGTGGCCCTCGCGCGCCCTTCGGCCGTGGCGTTCATCGGAAGCGTCGAGCGCGACCCGCATCCCGCGCGCGTGATCTGGGAAACGTCGGACGTCGCGGTCGGAAGGTGCGATTGGGTCCGGATCGACGAGATCGGGGACGTGGGGAACAGCGTGGACTTCAAGGACGCCAACGTCTGGCCGCTGAAGGACGAGATCCGCTTCGGCGCGGCGTTCGCCTACCAAGGCGTCGACAAGGGGTTCGTCGTCGTAGGGGTCGAACCCGGATCGATCGCACACTTCGCGGGGGTCAAGACCGGCGACAGGATCGTCCGCATCGACGAGTCCCCGGTCGAGACCGGATACGAGGTCCCGGCGATCATCGACCGGATGAACCCCGGCGACCCGATCGAGATCGAGGCGATTCGAGACGGAGAAACGCTCCTGCTCGCCGGCGAGGTCACGCCGATTGCAGCGATCTACTCGCGTACCGAGACGACCGGGTCGATCGAAGCCGTGGCGGACGGAAACCGCATCGGCGTCGCGGTCCGGAACGTCGCGCGATACACGCTGTTCATCAGCGGCGAGCAGTTCGCCCTGTCCGAGCCGATCGTCGTCATCACCAACGGGGTGGAGACGTTCTCCGGGATCGTCGAGCCCGACCTGCGCTTCATGCTCGAACGGGCCGCGGAGGACGTCGACCGGCGTGCGGTCTACGAGGCGAGGATCGGGATCGCCGTCCCGCAAGGGGAGTGAGTGCGTGACCGGGCCGGGTCCGCGTGGGACCGACGCGGCGGCTCAACCTTCCGTCCTCTGTATGCTGTACGGATCTCCCAAGGAGGCGCTATCGTGAAGGAGGAGAAGGGACTCGATCGCGAGCTCCACAAGAAGCTCGCCATCGATCTGTTCAACCAAGTCTGGGGCCTGCTCGACAAGGCCGATCGCACGGCCGAGGAAGACGACAGGATGATTCACGCGGCGCACGCTTCGCGCTACCACTGGGGGGAGATCGGCACGCCGCTCGAGTTCGAGCGGGGCGAATGGCAGATTTCGCGCGTCTACTCCGTGCTAAACCGGCCGGCCGCCGCGCTGTACCATGCGAACCGCTGCCTTGAGATCTGCGAGAAAAACGGGATCGGCGACTTCGACCTCGCGTTCGCCTACGAGGCGCACGCCCGGGCGTACGCGGCGGCCGGACAGGTGGCTAGAAGTCAGGAATACGTCTCGCTCGCCGAGAAGGCGGCCGAGGTGATCGAGGACGAGGAGGATCGGAAGTACACCCTCGGCGAGTTGGCGACCGTCGAGAGGATGCTCTAGGTCGGAGCCGAGGTGAAGGGCATTCCGACGCGTGCGGCGCAGCGAGGCGTGAGGATTCATGTGATTGCGCCGTCCCGGATTGAGCGGGCAACGTCTGACGTCGACGGTTCTTCCACGTCGGGAGTGCGGAGGGAAGGTCGAGATCTTCCCCGGCGAGTCCTCGGTCAGATGCCCGCGCTGCAGGCCCCCTGCCAGAAGGGGGCTCCGTCCTGTTCAAAACGGTGCAATGTGGGGGCCCGGTGCGTCGGCCTCGGCGCCTCCGAGGCGAAGGATGCTGAGCCGCCCGGATCAGGCGCTCGGTCGCTGTCAGGCGTGCAGCGCGAAGTTGATTCGATTCCCTTCGTGGCCGACGATCGCGATGTCGACCGGCTCCCGGTGTTCCTCTTCTTCCCCGAGCCGCAGGCTGTAGGGTTCGTGTAGAGCCCCGGCGAGTGTGGAGAGGAGGAGCGGCTCGGCCTCCGAATCGACGATGAACGTTCCCGCGAGGCCGTCCGACGGCGCCCCGTCGATCGACGCTTGCCCCTCGATCCGCCACGACCGCCACATAATGCAGGCCCGCCCCCGATAGCCCGCAAGTCTTCGCATCACGTCCCTGTAATCCACGCGATACCACCTCCGCGCACGCCGCAATCCGCCCTCCGTCTCCGGGCATCCTGTACGGTTCGCGTTGTATTCGAGTAACGTAATGCGGGACGTAGGGGCTCGTCAAGGAATTCCGACCGATCGCCTTGCCGCGCGTGCGCGGCGCCCCGGATCCGCCTACCACATTGACGATCCGTCCGATCCCTCGTATCGTAAGGCAGACAGACAACTAGGCCGTTTTCGCACGACGGCTGCCTCTCCGCGCGCTGCAGTGCGGAGCGTTTATGTTGGGTTGCAAACAGCGAAAGGAGCTGGGATGGCGCACATCAGCGAACTCGAGGCGTCCCTTCGCCCTCCGGCGATGGACATGCCACCGTATCCGCCCAAAGCGATCACCCTCGCCAGCGGGGAAGAGATGGTCGTTCGGCAGGTTGAACGGAACGAGATCCCGACCCTGCTCGAGGCGATCTATCCGCTCCTCTGGGTCGAGCGCGACTTCTACGATATCGTCGCCGCACGCCTGTTCGGCGAACTGCTCGCCTACAAGCGGTATCGCGTCAAGGACGAGTACGTCCTCGCCGGGATGATCGACGGGGTCCTCGCCGGGATGGTCAACGGACGACTCGTCGACGCGAAGACCGGGATGAGTTACCACACGCTGACGATCCGCCGCGGCCTTCGCGTCGGTTCGCACCTCTTCGCGGCCAAGATGGAGTACCACATCGAGCACTGCGGCCAGGAGGAGGTCCTGATCGTTGCCGAGAGCCCTATCGGCTTCCGGCGTTGGATGATCGAGTACCCGCTCGAAAAGCGGTTCGAGGTGCAGCACGAGCTCGGCGGCGTGCCATCGTGGATCCTCCCCAAGGAGACCTACTACAGCGCCAAGCCCCGTCTCGTCTCCGGGCGCCGCCCCGTCCCACAAGAGCTGTTGAAGAGGGCCGAGACGATCGTCCTCCCCGGCGAGGAGACCGTCGTGCGCCAGGTCGCCGGCGAGAAGGAGGGAGGGGAATGAAACCCGTCTACATCGTCGGCGCGGGGATGACGAAGTTCGGCCGCTCCGAGTGGTCGCTCATGCAGCTCGCCAGCGTCGCGTCCCTCGCGGCGCTCCATCACGCGGCCCTCGGTGAGATCCCGGTCGACGCCGTGGTCGTTGCCAACATGGGCGCGGCGCGCGTCAATCACCAGACCGCGCTCGGGAGTGCCCTCGTCGACCGGCTCGCCCTCTACCCGGCGATGGCCGAAGCGGTCGAAAACGGTCCGGCCTCCGGCGCCTCGGCGTTCAAGGTCGGCTGTCAGGCGATCGCTTCGGGAATGGCCGACGTCGTCCTCGTCACCGGGGTCGAGCGGATGCGCGTCGTGAACGGACTGGAGGGGACGGACTTCGTCGCCAGTCTCTCGCAGCCGGAGGTGGAATACATCTACGGTGTGACCCTCCCGTCGCTCGCGGGGATGTTCGCGAGGCTGTTCATGGACCGGTTCGGGGTGGAGCGGAAGCACCTCGCCATGATCGCAATCAAGAACCACGAGAACGGGGCGAAGAACCCGTACGCGCACATCCAGCAGACGGTCACGATGGAGGGGATCCTGACGGCGCCCGAAGCGGTGGTGAACAACCCGCCGATCGCCGAGCCGCTCCATCTGTTCGACTGCTGTCCGGTCAGCGACGGCGCGGCGTCCGTCGTCCTCGTGTCGGAGGAGGTCGCCGTGAAGCTCGCCGGGCCGAAGGTCCGCGTCGCCGGGATCGGCCAGGCGACCGACACGCACGCCGTTCACGAGCGGGAGGACCCGACCGACCTGAAGGCCGTCCGAATCGCCAGCGAGAAGGCGTTCTCGATGGCCGGCCTGAAGCCGGACGACGTCGACGTCGTCGAGCTCCACGACGCGTTCACGATCCTCGAGATCGCCGAGAGCGAGGCCGCCGGCTTCTTCGGTCGCGGCGAGGCGCACAAGGCGATCGAGCGCGGCGAAACCCGGCTCGACGGCAGACTGCCGATCAACCCGTCCGGCGGGCTGAAGGCGAGGGGGCACCCGGTCGGCGCGACCGGGGTGGCGCAACTCGTCGAGCTCGCCTGGCAGCTCCGCGGGGAGGCCGGCGCGAGACAGGCAAAGGGCGCTGAGATCTCGTACGCCTGCAACTTCGGCGGCTTCGGGAACAATGTGGTGGCGACCGTGCTGCGAAGGGAGTAGAAGTGAGCGACAACGTCTACGGCGCGAAGTGCACGTCCTGCGGAACGGTGAACTACCCGACGCGCGCGGTCTGTCGGAACTGCCGAAACGAGACGTTCGAGCCGGTCGAGATCGGTGGCGAGGGGAAGCTCCTCACCTACACCGACGTCTACGCCCTGGCGATCGACTACGAGACGCGCTACTTGCGGCTGGCAATCGTCGAGCTCGACGATGGGATCCGTGTGACCGGCCAGCTCCTCGATGACGATCCGAAGCTCGGGAAGCGCGTCAAGACAACGATCGGCGTCGTTCGCGACCCGGGCGAGGCGCCCATCCAGGGGCTGCAGTTCGTCCCCGCGTAGACCGACGGGGACACGCTCAAGTACCCCGAGCCGAGCGTCCTCCGCGGCGCTCGGCCCATTCGTCTTCGAGGATGGCGTAGACGTACTCGTCCGTCCAGCCGCTGTCGTGGAAGCAGTTCCTGAGGAAGTGGGCTTCGCGCCGCATGCCGAGCCGCTCCATCAGCCGCCAGGATCTCGTGTTGTCCGGCGAGGTGAGGGCGTAGACGCGGTGGAATCCGACGGTCCGGAACAGATGGTCGAGGAGGGCCGCGGCCGCCTCGGTGGCGTATCCGTTTCCTTCGTACGCCTTCCCGAGGATCCAGCCGACTTGTCCCTGGAAGCTGCCGCCGATCCGCTTCGCGTTGAAGCCGACGTTGCCGATGATGCGGCGCTCCGCCTTGAGCTCGATGACGAGGGAGAGCCAGTGGATTGCTTCCTCCGGCTTCATCGTCGTCATCGGTGCCCACCACCGAAGCACGCTCTCCACGTCGAGCTCCCAGTCGACGTTCCTGCGGCGGTGCTCGTCCGACGCCTCGCACCACGAGTAGTCGAGGATGTCCGGAACGTCTCGCTCCTCGAAGCGGCGTACGATTAAGCGATCGGTCTCGAGGTGAGGGGTTCTTCGGCCCATGCGGGGAGTGTAGCGGACGGCACCGCGCCGCTCCATGCATCGCTTCGGGGAGACCGTCCTCCCGGCGACCGGCGCCGGACTAGAGCCCCAGCCCCTCCTCCGGCAGCCAGTCCGGCCAATCGGATAGCCACTCCGGGATCCTCGCATCCTGCACTCGGTCGCAGACCGGGTAGTACGGCTTGAGGTCGACGACCGGAGTGTCGTCGAGCGCGTCGATGTTGGCGATGTGGATGATGCCTGCCGGCTCGTCGATTGTGAGCATCCTGCACGTCGTGATCGCGATCGGGTTCGGCCGGTACTCGGCCCGCGTCGCGAAGACGCCGTGCACCCGCCCCGGCGCGTACGGCGGCTCGCATTGCAGCGCCTCGCGGCTCTTGGGGTTGTCGTGCTTGTCCGCCCACCAGACGACGATCAGGTGGGTGAAGCGATCGAGGAGCTGAAGCGCCTGCCGATATCGCTCGAGGATCTCCACGCGGACCTCGTCGCCGGACCGGACGACTCGCCCGACCGGTCGCAACTCGTATCGCCGCTGGTCGAAGCTTTCGGCGGTCATCGCGGACCTCCTGTCCTGGAGCCGAACGCGGGCTCCGCGAGGAACAGGCTACATCCAGCAGCGTCTCCCGGTCGTCTCAGCGGGTCGGCCGTCGTCGCGCGGGGCCCTCGGGAGGTCCGCCGAGGATGTCGGCACCTTCCGGATCCGACCTCATCGCTCGACCGATGCGGTCGTTGAGACGTCGTCCCTCCACCCGATCGCGGGAAAGAAGCGACAGAATCGATCGCGAAAGCGCTGTGACGTTCTTCATTATCTCGATGCCGGAAACACGACCTTGAAAATGGGGAAGCAGGCGCTAGTCTCGATGCCGAGGGTGGGCATGAACGAACAGATCGCGACGACCGAGGCGGTCCTCGATTACTATCGAGGGCAATCGGCGTACACCGCCCCGGCACCCACGCCGGGCTGTACGATGACCTTCCGGAAGACGTCCCGAGCCTCTGTGCAGCGCTTCAAGGGACGATTCTGCACATGTTCTGGATCGGCGAGGAGACGTACGGGATCACGCACGAGCAACTGAAGGCGGCCGGGCGGGAACTGTGCATCGAGTTCAGCTACTCCAGCGCCGAGGAGCGGCTGGACAACATCGTAGAACTCGATGGGCGGCCGCTAGCGGAGCCTCGCGACGTGGCGCGGCGGAGTGTCGGCTGCTGCCGTGACTACGCGCTGATGCTCGCCTCCATCCTCCGGCACAAGGGGATTCCGGCCCGCGTCCGCACGGGCGTCAGCCTATACTTCGTCGCACCGGAAGGGCGCCTGATCGAGGATCACTACATCACCGAGCATTGGGACGCCGAGCGCGTCCGGTGGGAGCTGACCGACCCGCAGATCGACGACGTGCAGCGCCCTGCGATCGAGAAAGGGCTCGATACGATCGATCTTCCCGTCGACCGATTCCTCACCGGATGGCAGTTGTACGAGGAGTTGAGAGCCGGGCGGATCCCGGAGTTCGTCGGCTTCCCGCCGCGCAACGCCGGCTTCACCTACGGACGGAACAAGCTATTCGCCGACTTCGTCGGCGTCACCGGGCACGAGATGCCGGTTCATGGCTGGTGGGGGATCGGCGATTCGCTCAACGACATGCAGGCCGGGGACGAGGCCCTGATCGATCGGATGATCGAGATCCTTCGGCGGATCGATGGGAACGACCCCGCGGCGCTGTCCGAGGCGCTGGAGCTGACCTCGACTCACCCGCGGCTCGCGATGCCGGAAGGCTACGTCGTCCCGATCGCCCCTCTGCTAGGAGCGTGCCGAGAAGGGAGGTGCGCCTCGATGTTCCGGGGCCGCTCTCTTCATCGGGTGAGGAGGTGGCTCTGCAGTCCCGAGGCGAGTGCCTGGAACTCCTTCTTCACTCGCGTGGCCCCGAGGGCTCCGCCGCCGAAACCGGTCATCCCCTTGGCGACCACCACCGCGACGTGGTCTCCCTTCCGCCCGACGGTCACGTTGAACTTCGCCCGGCGGACCAGCGGGCCGAACATCGCCCCCCACGCTGCGCTCCCTCGCCCGTACACGCCCTGCAGCTTGTCCCCGCTCTCCAACCGGTAGCCGCGCTCGGTCATGAACAGGGCGACCTTGTCGGCAATCTCCTCGAGGCTCGCGCCGGCGAACTCCATCGATCGGGATTCCTTGGCCTCCGCCGATCCCACCATCGCGATCTCCGCCATCTCTCCTCCCGATGCCCCGTGCAAGATGATGCCATCGTAGCTCCGCGCCTCTCGTCGAACAACTGCAGGCAAGAAGGCCCGAGGCGACATCAACACCGGGACATGCGGCGTCCCGAAGGCGCTAGGGGGTCCGCGCGAACCGGACCGAGATGATGCGCTTTGGGCAGTGGTCGGCGGAGAGGATGCACTCGGTCGTCGTCATCGGGTTCTTTTCGACCATTCCCTGAACGTCGAGGCGCCGGAGGCCGGGTCGTTTCCGCGTCCCCATGGGGATCCGGCGCTCAGAATCCCAACCCGCGGTAGTGCGCCTCGAGGTGCTCGGTGATCGCCGCCGGATCGAGCCCGGTCCGCTCGATCACCGCGGACAGCGGGATCGGTTCCCCGAAGACCACGCGGATCGGCCGTCGGTACTCCCACCGGCCGATGGTCCTCATGAGGGGGTTTCGCGACAGCAGGTGGAAGATGCCGATGATCGAGGCCCAGATCCTGTACGGTACGAGATACGTATCGCCGATTGTGTCTTCGTCTTCGGCGATCCGCGCCACCAGCAGGCCGATCCCCGTGCGCCACTTGTCCTTGGGGTTGTGCGCGTCCGGCGCGATGAGCAAGGCGCCGCCGCTTCGAACGTGCTCGGCCGCCCGGTTCAGCGACGTGCGGTTCTGTTCCCGCGCGGCGCCTCTCTCCACCGGGGCGTTCAGCTTGGCGGTCAGCCACGCACCGATTCGGAGCAGGATCCCTTTCCTCGCGGCCCTCCGAAGCGTGGGAATCGGCAAGTGGACGGGGTACATCGTGCGGGCGACGTTCGGACCGAGCTTCCCCACGTAGCTCGCGGCGAGCATCTTCAGATCGGGGCGGTCGAGGGAGGCGGCGATCAGAAACGGCGTCAGGACCGAACCGTGCTTCCCGAAAACGACGACCGGCCGGGTCCTGATCTCGCCCTCCCCTCTCCCGGGGAACTCGGCCCGCCACGGCGTCGGGAGCATCTCGAGAACCGCCTCCGATGCCCGAGCCACCCCGAGCTCGCCCAACCGGCGATCGACGTCCTTCATGACGTCGAGAAGGGACGTCGCCGGATACACGAGGTCGATCAGTCCGCAGAACAGGCGATAGGAGAGGCTGCTCTTCATGCCGGCCGAGTGCGCCTCGGCCATCGCCTCGATTCCGCCGTCGGCGAGGGACGCCTTCAGGTCCGCCACGATCCGACGAATGGAAGTCAATCGATTCCTCCCTCTGGATGCACGGGGCGCCCGGCGTTGTCCGCGCGTTGCCGTCCATTCTATGAGAGGACCTCGTCGAGGAAAAGCGGCCGCCTCGGCACCCAACTTGCGGGCCGGGTCAGAGGAAGGGCGGGCCGATCCGTGCGTGACCGGCCCGCCTCCCGCTACGACTGCTTGGCCCACGGGTGCTGCGCGCGTCGCTCTTCGAACCCGACGGCGCGATAGAACGGCTCGAACCCGCCGGTCATCGGCATGTGCGTCGCGCCGAGCGCCTTCACGCGGCGCATCCCCTCGAACTGGATCTGCGTCGCCAAGCCCCTTCGTCGATAGTCGGGGTGCGTCCCGAGCGGCTCGAGGTGACCGATCCGGTTGACCGGGTCGCACCAAACGATGCAGCAGGCCGCGTACGTCCCGTCCGGAGCGACGATGACCAGGTCGTGCTCCTTCCGATAGTCAGGAGCCTTCTGCAGCTCGCGGTACGCGAACGCCGAAGGCCACTCCTTCGGATCCTCGTGGTTGAAGCTGCGGCCGAAGATCTCGCGGCGCTTCTCGATGTCGTTCACCTCGGCCATCGGCAGCAGGCGGAAGCCGCACGGCAGCTTCAACTCGGGAAGATCGCCGAACGCGTACTCCAGGTGATGCGACACCGGTTCGCCCTTGCGCTCGTACCCCCGCGCCTCGAGGACGGCAATCAGGTCCGCATCGTCGTCGTAGACCCACGTGTAGACGCGGCGCAGTTCGGGGTGCGCGTAGCGCTCCTCGGCAAAGGCGAGCATCTCATCCAGGAGATCGACGTGTCCGGGATGGCGCTGGACGAAGATCTCGCCGAAGCCGTGATGGCTCGGATCCGGGTGCTCGATGCACGTCACGCCGGCGATCTTGCCCTCGTCGTCTTCCCACACGCCGACGAGATCCTCCCACAACGCGATCGCGGCCAGACCGGATTCTTCCGCGTCCCCCTCCACGCCGTATCCGCCAAGCATCGGCGCAACGAAGTAGCGGGCGTAGTTCCACCGCTCCAGTCCCCAGTTGAATGGGCCGGGGAACGCGGCGTACGTCCCGTTCAGGAAATCGCGGATCCGGATGAAGTCGCGATCCGGTTTGTAGTCCCTCATTCTTGCGGTCATCGTTCCTCGCTTCGTCTCTTCGATCGGTGTATCCCTCCGGACGCCTTCTGGTTCTCGCATCATGGGGAACTCCTTTCGGACGGAAGCCGTGCGGCGACGTCACAAAGGATCCATGAGGAGGAATTTCTGGATTGGTCTTGGGGTGCAGACGGAGGGAGCCTAGTTCGTCCTGTCGTTCTCCGGAATCATCGGCCCGCCTCCTTAAGCAATCCCCCGGCAGGGCGCGCGGACAGGGTACCGAGCGGCCGGGCGGATGTCAATGGAGGGCGGGAGGCAATTCACGCGGCGGCAAGAACAGCGATTGGCGGTACGAGGCGAAGAAGGATCCGTACGACTTCGGTCAGCGGGCCGGCGAAGGCCGGCCCGCTTTCCCGAGAGAAGAATCCCTCCCGCACTCCCACGCCTACGTGTGTAGCGATGATGGGCGAGAACCGGGCAAGTCAGAACCGATGCGAGATCTTGACTACGCTCGGCCACCGATGCTAGCCTGGCTCGTTCCCGCGGCCATGGTGGAGGGGATTATGAGGTTCGATGAGGGGATCGATCGCCGGAGGATCGAACACGACGCCGGACGACCTTGCCGAGGCACGGGTTGCACGTTGGCCGGCGGGAGGCGAACTGCATGAGCCTACGCGCGCAGACCGCTCTCGCTCTCGGCGTGATGCTTTTGGTGACCCTCGCCGTGCTCTTCGCGGTCATCCGGCCGATGCTCTCCGGGACGTTCGCCCGTCTGGAGAGCACGGAGGTGCGCGCGCACGTCGCGCGCGTGGTCAACGCGATCGACGCCGAACTGGAGTCGATGAAGAGCACGGCCGGGGACTGGGCGGCGTGGGACGACACGTACGAGTACGTCGCGGGGGAATTGCCTTCGTACTACGACGACAACATGACGGCGGCGGCGCTGGTGACCCTTCGCTTGAGCCTCATGCTGCTCAGCGGCCTCGACGGCGAGCCGATCGCGTTCGTTGCGGTCGATCTCGAAAGCGGCGAGTACGCCGAGGCTCCGGCGGAGCTTCTCAGCGCACCGTACGTCTCCTCGGTGTTCCCGGCGTTGGTCGACGGAGAGATATCTCTCACCTGTGGCTTGCTTCGGCTGAGCGACGGCCTCCTCCTGGTCGCGGCCCACGCGATCCTGACGAGCCAGGATGAGGGACCGAGCCGAGGCGTACTGATCATCGGGCGGTTTCTCAGCCCAGCGGAGGTCCAACGCCTGGCGGAGCAGACCGACCTGATCGTGACCGTTCGAGACCTTAACGATTCCCAGCTCGATCCGTCGATCCTCGCCCGGCTACTCGGCCGATCGGCCGAGCCGGAGGACGTCGTGGTCCACCCCACCTCCGGCGACTCGATCGCGGGGCACACCCTCTTGCGCGATCTTCGCGGGGAAGCGGTGGGCATCGTGTCGATCGAGACCACGCGCGACACGTATCAGGCCGGCCAGGAAGCCCTCAGCTACGTCGGGTACGTTTCGGTTGGAACGCTCGTGGTCACGATGGTCGTGCTGCTCTTCCTGCTCGACCGGAGAGTCCTCGCTCGGCTGTCCGTTCTCGCGACGGGGGTGGCGAAGATCGCGGCGCAGAGCGCCCCCAGCGAGCGCGTTTCCGTGTCCGGACGCGACGAGATCGCGAAGCTGGCCTCCGGAATGAACGAGATGCTCGAGACGCTCGAGGAGTCACATCAGAAGCTTCAGCAAAGCGAAAGGCAGTACCGCGACCTGTTCGAGTACTCGAGGGACGCGATCTACATCACCTCTTCTGAAGGGCGGTTCATCGACGCGAATCAGGCACTCCTCGATCTTCTCGGGTGCCCTCGAGAGGAGCTAATGCGACTCTACGCGACCTCCTTCTACCTCGATCCCAAGGCCCGCGATGCGTTCCGAACTGCGATTGCCGAACCGGGCTTCGTCGTCGACTACCCGGTTCAGCTGAAGCGATGCGACGGGACGGTCCTCGACTGCCTCCTGACGACGGTGGCCCAAACGAACTCGGATGGACAGGTCACCACCTACCAGGGGATCATCCGAGATGTCACCGAGCTGAAGCGGCAGCAAGAGGAGCTGGCCCATCTGGCGACGCACGATCCGCTGACCGGATTGCTCAATCGAGGTGCCCTCGAGGATCGGCTCTCTCTGGAACTGGCGCGGGCCAGCCGCAACCTTGAACGGTGCGGCGTGTTGTACGTCGACCTCGACCGCTTCAAGGACGTGAACGACACGCAGGGGCATGCCGTGGGCGATGACATCCTGCGCCAGGTAGCCGGGAGGCTTGTCGGCACGCTGCGCAGGAGCGATTCGGTGGCCCGCATCGGCGGCGACGAGTTCGTGATCCTTGTTCCCGACTTGGAGGAGTCATCGGCTGAGGTCGACGTAGCGAAGAAGATCCTGCGGGCTCTCCAAGAACCGTTCGTCTCGTCGGGGGAGACGTCCACGTTGTCGGCGAGCATCGGGATCGCTGTCTATCCGGACGACGGCGAGGAAGTGACGCTCCTGCTTCAGCACGCCGACGCGGCGATGTACGTTGCCAAGCAGCGCGGCCGGAGCACGTGGTACAAGTACAGCGCTGCCGCCGCGTGAGGTCTAGTTCGGTCGAGCAGCGGGTGTTGTCCTCGAATCGCGCGGCCCGCGCATCTCGACATATGGCCGGATCAGGACACCAGGATCTTGAGAGCGAGCGTCCAGTCGCGGCGTTTGCGGTCATCTGGCCCGACTTTGACAGGTTTTCGGCTTTTCCACAGAGCTCGATGCCAAGGGAACTAGGTTTTCGGTTGGTCGCGGTTCAGTTTGGATGTCGTTGTGGTGCCACACTTGTGACATCTTACCCTTTCTCAGACGGCCTTTAGCACAGTAGAATGGGGTGTCATGTTCATCCGAGAGAAGAAGCGCCGCAACCAGGATGGATCCGTCACCGTCTACCTCCAGTTGGTGGAGAATCGCCGCGTCGATGGGAGGACCCGGCAACGGGTCCTTGCCACCCTCGGGCGCGAAGATGATCCGCGACTGGCTCGTGGTCTTCGCTCGTTGGTGGAGACTGCCAGCCGGTACGCGCAGATGGAACGGATCCGCCTCACCGATCAAGCGCATGTACAGACGCGTGTCTGGGGAGCACAGCTGGTGTGGGGGAAGCTGTGGTCCGAGACGTTCGGCCCGATCTTGCGTGATGCAGGACTGACGGAGCGTCAGGCCAACGCGGTGTACCTGATGGTGCTGCACCGACTGGTGAATCCCGGATCGAAGTGCGCTGCGCTGCGGTTCGCGCAGG
>CAZGXU010000028.1:0-27488 GCA_964530075.1 uncultured Thermotogae bacterium | reverse complement strand
CATGCCCAGGGCGAGGGCGGCCATCGCGATGAACGCCAGGGTCGGGACGGTCTGCCCGATGTTGGCGATCCCGATCAGCACCGGCGAGACGAAGCGGAGCCCCCGCCGGGTGACGAGAAAGCCGATCGGGATCCCGATCAGGATCGCGAGCGCCTCCGCGACCCCCACGATCTGCACGTGCCGCAGCGTCGCCCCCAGGACCCTCCCCGGCGGCGCAAGCTTGAAGATGCCGACCGATCCCAGGCTGGTCATCCAGATCGTCACCCCGCAGAGGACCGCCAACAAGCCGCCGAGGATGACGTAGCGCCTCATGGTGCGTCCTCCGGGCAAGGTTCCTCCGGGGCGAGGTTCTCCCCGAGGACGTCGCGGATGATGTCGAACGACAGCACCCCGACCAGCCGGTCGTCGTCGTCGAGGATCGCCAGGGTCCCGATCGCGCTTGACAGCATCAGCGAGAGCGCCTCGTTGAGCGGCGTGTCGGGCGTCGCGGTGACCGTCGGCGGCGTGATGATCTCTCGGATCGGTTTCGACGCCTCGATGTCCTCGCACGTCACCCATCCGAGGAACCGGTCCCCGTCCTCGACGAGCATCGACCAACGAAGCCCCGCCTCCTCCATCCGTTTCTTCACGTGCGACGGGTCCTCCCCGACGTTGAGGAGGAACGGAGGCATCTTCATGACGTCCTTCGCGCGGAGGAGGCGAAGCCCTTTCAGGACCCGGTCCGCGCCGATGAAGTCCCGAACGAACTCGTCCTTCGGGGACCCGAGCAGCTCCGCAGGCTCCGCGTACTGGACGAGAACCCCCTCGCGCATCAGCGCGATCGTGTCGCCCATCTTGATCGCCTCGTTGATGTCGTGCGTGACGAAGGCGATCGTCTTCTTGATCTTCTCCTGGATCTTCAGGAACTCGTCCTGCAGCCTGCTCCGCGTGATCGGATCGATCGCCCCGAACGGCTCGTCCATCAGCAGGATCGGCGGGTCGGCGCCCAGACACCGCGCGACGCCGACACGCTGCTGCTGGCCGCCGGACAGCTCGCTCGGGTAGCGCCGGAGAAAGGTGTCCGGATCCATTCCGACGAGCTCGAGGAGCTCTCCGGCGCGGGCGTGTTGCTTCGCCTTCGGCCACTTCAGGAGCCGCGGCACCGTGCACACGTTCTCCGCGACGGTCAGATGCGGGAAGAGCCCGATGTTCTGAATCGCGTAGCCGATCCCGCGACGGAGCTCGTTCACGTCGAGTCCCATGGTGTCGGCCCCGCCGACCGAGATCTTCCCCGCGGTCAGCGGAATCAGCCGGTTGATCATCTTCAGGCTCGTCGTCTTGCCGCAGCCCGACGGACCGAGAAAGACGCAGAACTCGCCCTCCGCGATCTCCATCGTGACGTCCTTGACAGCTTCGGTCCCGTCGGCGTAGGTCTTGCTGACGTTCTCCAGCTTGATCAACGTCTCCTCCTAATCCGGACGCCCTTCGGCGTCGTGGCCCACTCGACCCCTCCCATGACGAAGTCGACGACGATCGCGAGCAGGGAGACGAAGACCGCACCGACGACGATCAGGTCCCTCCGGGCATTGGCCAGGCCCCTGAAGATCGGTTGTCCGAGACCGCCGGCTCCGATGTACGAGCCGATCGCCGCGATGCCGATGTTCATCACCATCGCTTGGCGGAGCCCTGCCATGATGACCGGGACGGCCAGCGGGAGCTTCACGCGAAGCAGGATCTGGAGCTCGCTCATCCCCATCCCGCGCCCCGCTTCGATCATCGCCGGATCGACCTCGCGGATCGCCGTGTACGTGTTCCGGATGATCGGCAGGAGCCCGTAGAGCGTGAGCGCGATGACGACGGGTAGGAAGCCGATCGACGGAAGCGACATGGCGTAGAGGACCCCCATCAGGATCCCGTACAGAGCCAGGGACGGGACCGTCATCATGATGCTCGCGAAGTAGATGACGGTCTCGGCGAGCCGCTCGCGTCCCCTCCCCGAGATGTAGACGCCGATCAGCACCCCGAGGACGGCTGCCGTTGCGTTGGCGACCAGCACGATGTAGAGGTGTTGCAAGACCCAGTTCCCGATCTTGTCCGGGTACTTCAGAGTGTAGTTCCAAGCTTGAACCCACATGTTCCGGTAGCATCCTATCATGACGCCTTCCCTGCCGTCAAACCTATCGTGTTGTTTTTCCTACAGTCAGGGCGTCGGCCTTGGAAGGGGAAGCGAGGAATCCATCGGACTGAGAGGCTCAGGGCGAGCCGTGGGTTGAACGGCCCGCTACGACGCTCTTCGAGCCGGACCGGCGGGACGAGGGATCCGATCCGCCGCCGACGCTTCATCAGCAGCGTCCCGCACGTCAGAGGACGATCCCCCGTCCCTCGACCGTCAGGGTCGGCGGAGCTTGCGTGCCCGACCCGACCCCGAGGACCTCGCGGAGATCGAGGTGATTTTGTGGTTCTGACGATGGTCGATGGGACGATCGAGTGGCGGGAGGACTCGTTGTGAGACACGACCCGCCGCGAGCCTCGTTCGATCCAGGCCCGTGCGCAGGGCCTCGCTTCGAAGGAAGATCTCGAGCAGAACTCCGACGAAAGAAGGACGCAGCGAAATGCGGCATCCATGGGACGAGCGGTGGACCCTCCGAGCGGCATCTCGAGACGACGTCGACGGCGTCGTCCGGATGTTCAATGCCCGGTCTCAGAGGCTGTACGGCGCGAATCAGGCCACGCGCGACGTCATCCTCGGTTGGTGGAACAGCCCGCGATTCGACCTCGGTCGCGATACGCGAATCGTCCTCGATGAAGACGATCGGATCATCGCGTGGGTCCACGTCCGGAACCCGGGCGAGCCGTACGTCTCGATCGGATGCGGCGTCACCCTGCATCCGGAACTCGAGAGGATGGCGGAGCTGTGGGACCGGCTGTACGAATGGGGGCTCCATCGAGCGCGCGACTTCATCCCGCTGGCCCCACCGGGCGCCCGGGTCTCCGTCAGGGAGAGCGCCAACGCGGAGGACGAACCCCGCAGAGACGCGGTGGGGCGGGCCGGTTTCGAGCTCGTGCGGATCGAGAATACGATGCGGATGGACTTGGCCGAACCGAGCCCTCCTCCCGCCTGGCCGCGAGGGATCCTCGTGCGCACGGCCGAGATCGCGACCGACTTGCCCCAGATCGCCGCGGCGTCCGAGGAGGCGTTCCGCGACCACTGGGGACACGTCGAACAACCATCCGATCAAGTCCTTGAGGACTGGCGACAGTCCGTGGATGAGAGAGGTAGCCGGTTCGATCCGACGCTCTGGTTCCTCGCGTGCGACGGAAGCGAGATCGTCGGAATGGCGCTGTGCCGCGACCGCGTCGCGGACGATACCTCGCGCGCCTACGTGGAATCGCTCAGCGTTCGACCGGCGTGGAGGAAGCGTGGGATCGCGCTTGCTCTCCTTCACCACGCGTTCGACGAGCTCCGTCGAAGGGCGTTCGAAGGCGTCGATCTGGAGATGGACTCGGAGAACTTGACCGGAGCGCTGCGGCTTTACACCAAGGCGGGAATGCGCGTCATCCGCCGGACCTACGCGTATGAAAAGGAGCTGCGTCCCGGCGTCGACCTGACGACGCGTGAAGTTCGCGGTTGACCCCGCTCGTAGGACACGCTGCGCGCCGACGTCGAACGGGGGGCGCGGCCCGGCGAGGCGCGCGTATCGTATCGTTCCGTTCAGTCCTCATCGAGGCTCTTCCGCGCGAGATCCTTCCCCGGGCGAAGCTCCTTCTCGTACGCGTCGTTCCGCCACACCTGGCGCATCCCGACCCCCTCGTACAACCGGATGGCTCCGGTCAGATTCGCGGCGTCCGCGTCCAGGTCGACGACCGGCCTCCCCCGGTCGTAGAACGTGGCGAACGAGTGCAACAGCAACGCGCGCGCGATCCCTCGCTTCCTCCACGCCGGTCGAACCGCCAGGACGAAGATGTAGGCGAGGTTCTCCGCCTCCGGACGCTTGGTGCTCCCGAGGGAAGCGCCGACGATCTCGTCTCCGTCGCACGCCAGATGCCAGACCGAAGGATCGAAGTCCGGATCCTCGTGGACCCAATGTGTCCAATACGCCAATTCCTCGCCGAGGTCCCCCTCGATGTACCCCCAGTGATCGCGGAACGCCTCTCGCGTCGCCATCACCGCCGGACGCAAATCCGCCTCGGGATCGAACGGGCGGATCACGATCCCCTCGGGAAGCTCCGGCGCCACGGGGGGGTGGCTCATCTCGATCCGCAGCCGCACGAAGTGGCGGACCAACTCGTAGCCGCGACGGAGGAGAAGCCCTTCCCGGGCCTCGTCCTCGCTGAACGTGTTGTGCGCGATGGTCACCCTCGCATCGGCCGGCGCACGCTCGATCGCCTGCCTCGCCCGACCCTCCAGCCAGACAAGCAACGCCTCCTCGAGCGCCGGATCCTCGCGTTCCGGATCGACGCGATAAGACGTGCCGACCCGCACGTGCGGGTCCTCATCGTCCCACACCGACGCGTAGGCGGCGAGCGAACCTTTCGCGTCGAAGACGAGTCGACTGTCGGTCTCGAGGTCGAACCCGGGGGCCCGCCAGTCGACCCGCAGCTCCCCGGCATCGTGCGTGCGGACGCCCCGCATCTTCGTCGACCACGCATTGCAAAGGGCACACACCGCTTCCGCGTCGTCCAGCCGGGCGGGGCGGTCGGTGTACCCATGGTCCAATCGGCTCAACATGACGTTCTCCTTAGTCCGTTCCGATCGATGAGAACCGGCGACAACGGATGGCGGATTCTCAGGAGGGTTCGGCGCCGGTCCGTTGCGGGGGCTCGGCCTAGGCCGAACGATCGATCACGAAGCCCTCAACACCGGACGAGGTCGCGCGGCAATGGTTCGATCATGGGTCATCGCAACCTCCTCTCGGCCGTTCTCCGTGCATAGCGAGACCGCCGGAACGGCGCCTCGCGCGGTTATCGTGGCAGTATAGCCATACGGCCTGACCCGTCAAGCGACCCTATCTCCACCCCGATCCGCGGGGGAACGCAGGCGCACATTCCGCGATTTGCCCGGCGCCGGCCGCAGGGACTACGGTGGTCGAAGAGCGTCGCTTCGACGAACAGGAGGTGGGAGGAATGAAACGAGGGCATCTGAAGCGTTGGATCG
Organism: uncultured Thermotogae bacterium; assembly: GCA_964530075.1. Classification (GTDB taxonomy): domain Bacteria; phylum Bipolaricaulota; class Bipolaricaulia; order UBA7950; family UBA9294; genus JANQEA01. The sequence continues at coordinate 22,354 of CAZGXU010000028.1, read as the reverse complement.
TCGCATGCCTCATCTCCGCGTGTTCGGCTTGGTGGATCGGCGGCTGCGACTGGCTCTCCCCCGCGCCACCTTCGGCCGAGGATCAGACGGTCGTCGGCGTGGCGGAGGTCGGCGGAACCACCGTCGTCAAGCTGGCGGACGGCCGGACCTACCCGCTCGATCGGCTCGACGACTGGGAGGAGTACGTCGATCGATTCGCCCCCGAGGAGCCGGTTGTCGGTCCGTCGGCGATCGAGCCGAAGGATCTGCCCGAGGCCATCGACCTGAGGACTTACCAGACGTCGATCAAGGATCAGTGGGGAGGGACCTGCGTTCAGTTCGCGACGACCGCGGCGATCGAGGCCCGATACGGCCGGATCTACGCCAGCGACCTCGACCTATCGGAGCGCTTCGGCCAGCTCCTCCAGAAGATGAGCCACCTGACCGAGGACCTCCAGCCGCAGGCCACATGCCGCGAGAACCAGCTCGGCGCCTGGGGCGGAGGGAATCTGACCTATCAGATGCAGCTGTTCACCCGGTACCGGCTACCGCTCGAATCCCATCTTCCGTACGCCACCATCGTCGATCCGGACATCGATTGGGAAGCGAGCCGGTGCGCCGCCGGCACGAACCAGGACGCGATGGACGACTACAACCTCGATCTGGTGAACCTGCCGCAATCCGCGCTGGAGAACGCGCGGTTCCGCGCCGAGCTGGCCGTCTTCTGCCCCGCGGGGTCGCTCCGCGATCCGGCGTGGTACGAGACGGTGATGGTCGGCGGATACGAGGTGGTCTTCAGCGCCGCCCTGTGCGGCGCCGACCCGACCCCGATGAACGGCGTCTGGGATCCGGGGACCGGCGGCGACTGCGGCGGCCACGCCATGCTCATGGTCGGGTACCGCCACACGGACCGCGTGTTCATCGTCAAGAACTCGTGGGGCTACGCCGCGGGGTACGGCGAATCGGGGTACACGCTGATGAGCTACGATTGGGTAGAAGACGGGTTCGTCGGGGAGGCGGGCTACTTCACGAGCGCGGCGGAGGACGCTCCGTATCCCTTCCAGGATCACGCCCTCCTCGGGCGATGGAGCCTCGATCACGACGGGTGGAAGGGGACGCTCGACATCTACCGGTTCTCGGGGCTCTTCACGTCGATGGCGCTCCACGGCGAGGACGACTGGCGGCTCGGGACCTACTGGGGACCCGACGGCGTCGCGCGGCGCGTCAACGGACGGATCGACGACCACAGGATCGAGCTCTGGATCGACTGGGACGTCCCGAACCTGGACTACGGCGATCGCCAGGGGCTGCACTTCACCGGCTACGTCTTCACGCAGGACCCGGTGACCCTCGCGGGAACGATGTCGGACAACCGCGACGGCCAGACCTACGCCTTCTACGGGACGAAGGACGACCTCCTCGTCGGGACGCCCGCCGGAGGACCGATCGGACCGAACTCGTTCCTCGGACGATGGGAGATGAACCACGACGGCTGGCGGGGCGTGCTCGAGTTCGATGACGTCCAGTTCCCGCTGATGGCGATCATGCCTTCTCCCCAGATCACGGGCACGTACACGCCGGAAGGGGGAACGGCCGTGCCGGTCTCCGGGCAGCTGTCGAACTCGAACGCGAGGGAGATCTGGTTCGAGATCCACTTCGCGGGCGAGTCTCAGACCTTCCACGGCTACCTGCACTCGCACGAAGCGGGGATCCTCGCGGGAACGACGGACTGGCACGGGACGCCGTTCGGCTTCGTGGCACGACGGGTGGGATCCGTCGAGTAGCCCTGCACCACCGCTCCTGTCCGACGATCGCCGGGCGAGGGAGGACTTGGTTGCTCGCGGAGCGCGGTTTACACTGGCTCGGAGACACGACACCGCAGCGTTCATGCTCATCCCACCTCACACGATACAGGTCCCGCTCGGTGCCGTGTCGAGGCCGAAGATGCCCGCCGATCGGTGGGGACGAAGGAGGAATCGTGTACGCATCGATGACGATGTTCACCATGCCGCCGGGCATGCGTGAGGAGATGGAGCGACTGGCCGATCAGATGGTCGCCGCGATGAGGCAGATGCAGGGATTCGTGTCGATCACGTTCGTGATGAACGAGGAGGACAACGAGTACGGGGGCTTCGCGTTGTGGAGGACAAAGGAGGACGCCCTCGCAGCGATGGAGCAAACCGGCGCCAAGCTGGACGAGGCGCTGGCCGGCAAGTCAATCGGCCCGCTGCAGCGGAAGCACTTCGAGGTGTACGAGGCGAAGGCCTAGCCGCGTCGCGAGGGCCCATTCCAAGGGCGAAGCGCACGTTCTTTCCGCTCCTCGCTCGGGGCGAATACCCCGCCCTCGCGATCCTCGCGCAGCAAGGAGCGGGGTCGATCTTCCCCGCTAGTCCGTCACCTGCCCGTCGATCGGGGTCGGGATCGCGTCCGAGTCCTTCACGAACGCCTGGGTGACGGCGTCGGTGATCTGCGAGTTCACCGCCGTCGGGTAGGCGTCGATGAACAGAACCGCTCCATCGAACGAGCTCGGGACCGAACCTTCGAGGACGCGGATTTCGTAGGTCAACGTGTCCCCGGCGACCGCAGGTGCGCCGAGAAGCTCGACGACCATGACGTCCCCGGTGGCGTCGACCGAGAGCGCCGCGTTCGGCGGGTCGTTCGAGAACGCGTTCAGTTCCGCTCCAGTAGTCGGCAAAGTCAGCGTTCGACAGCCGCCCGACGGAGGGTGACGGCGCTCCGTGACGAAGGTGTAAGCGAACGGTGAGGTTCTCGCCGGGAGAAGCGATTGTGGCGGCGCGGACAGGACTCAGGCCGGACCTCGCTCACGATGTCAAGGGAGGCTCGCGTTCCCGGACCGCCTGCGCAGTCTACCATTTTCCGTGCTCGTCGAGATACTGAACGACGCGGAGCGACTCGGCGATTCCCGTCGTACCCCGCATCGATAGGACCACCGCAAGCGCCTCGAGGAATTCCCGCTTGGTCGCCCCTTGCTCGGCCGCAAGCTCCGTCTGAGCCAGCACGCAGTTTCGACACCCCGTCCCGAGAGCCAGCGCGAGCGCCATCAGACGCTTTACCTTGGCGCTGAGCGCCCCGTCTGCGTACGCCGCCTTCCAAACCCGGGTCACGCCGTCCGCCAGCTCGGGCATCTCCGCCTTCACGGCCTCTTCGAGGAGATCGAGATGCTTCTTTCGGTTTTCGTTTAGCTCAATCTGACTCTCGTCCAAGGTCCACCTCCTGAGATTCCCGAATGGCGTCGCGCCGTACGTCCACGCGTCCCCGCCGAAGAGCCGCCGTTCCCCTCGTCCCTCCGCAATGGGCCGAGATGGTAGTCCGCACCCCGATCCGCCTCAACCACGATGCGGCCGCCGAGAGGCGATCCGCCGGCGTGTCTTCCTCGGCGACTCGGGCGCAACGCGAGCGAGACGGCGATCGGGGACGCTATACAAACCCCTAAGACGTGGGAGCGTGAATCATGGACCGAGTGGCATTTCGCGATCTGCTGAACGGATTCGGGTACACCGAGTCGCAGGTCTCCGACTGCGAGTCCGGCGTCGAGCGGTTCGAGGAGCACCTGGAAGCGCAGTCCCCGGCGAAGACGCTGGAGCAGGCCGACGGGGCCGACGTCCATGCCTTCGCCGCGAGGGCGATCGAACGGGAGCTCAACCAACGGAATCGGTTCGTCGGCCTCTACCACTACGCCGGGATGATCGACAACCGTCCCATGACAATCGCCGTGCTCGAGCTGTTCGACGGGTACGAGATCCTCCGCAACCTCCACCGCTTCATCGGCGAACAGCTCGGCGAGGAAGCGCAGCAGGAGATCTTCGCCGGCGTCGAGCTTCCCGTCTTCGGCACCTCGCCGCTCGAGTGGACGCGGGCGACGAGCGTCATCATGCCGCGCCTCGAGGCCGCAGCCGATCGCGAGACGGTCGAGCGGATCCTCGGCTCCAGGCTACGCGACCAGCCCGACGAGCGGTATCTCGACTTCAAGGCGCGCTACGAGGAGATCGGCGACATCGACGCCTTCCTCGAGGACCGGGGAACGCGTCACCTCGACCGCCTGATCGAACACGCGGAGAACGGGACGCTCTACTTCAACCAGATGATCGACGAAGGCGTGATCGACTTCGTGCGGCGCACGCCGGAGATCGGCCGTGGCATCCGCGAGGGGAACGCGATCGTCGAGACCAAGATCCCCCACCAGGCGATCGAGTACCTCGCCGCGACCGACCGCCGCGCCAAGCAGTACCACGTCTGCCATTGCCCGTGCGTGAAGGAATCGATCCCGCGGGACGACCTCGACGTCTCTCCGACGTTCTGCGCCTACTGCCCGTCGTTCAACGCCAAGCCGTGGGAGGTGACCTTCGGCCGACGGCTGCGGACCGAAGTCCTCGAATCCGCCCTCCGCGGCGGTTTGCTTTGCAGATTCGCCATCCACCTGCCCGAAGGAGTCCTCTGAGAGACGCGGCGCCGCGGCGGGATCTTCCTGAAGCCGTCGGCTCAACTGTTAGCGGCGCCCTCACACCTCGCGCGAGGCATTCGCACGACGTCCCCGTCCCGCAACGGACATTGTCATAGTCGGGCGCGCTCGGTATAGTAGCCCATCATGGATCGAATCGCGGAAGCCCTTCTCCGATGGGAGCAGCGCCCGTATCCGATCCGGTGGCCATTGACCGTCTGACGGTCGTCCGACGGATTCAATGAGCCCCACAGCGACTGCAGAAACGCTCTGCGGTCTTTTCTTTTGGAAGGAGTTGGGCCCGTTCAACACACAGACCGGGTCGACGCCCCACGGGCAACCGCCCGAGGATCTGCCGCCGCAACCGGCGAGCGAAAGGGAACGGATGAACAACGAGACCGGAACAATCGAACGCGTCGTGGCGACCCGAGGGCTGGAGAACGTGGTCGCCGGAAGGACCAAGATCAGCTACGTCGATGGGACCGGCGGACGGCTCATCTACGCCGGATACGAAATTCGTGAACTGGCCGCGCATGCGTCGTTCGCGGAGGCCGTCTACCTGTTATGGAACGGGGACCTGCCGACGCAGGCGGAACTGGATCGGTTCCGCACGCGTCTGGTCGCGGAGATGAGGCTCCCCTCGCAGGTGATCGAGATGATCAAGCTCGCCCCGCCGAGCGCGCACCCGATGGACCTCCTGAGGACCGCCGTCTCCGCCCTGGGGATGTACGATCCGGACGCGGACGACCGCTCCGATGAAGCCTGCTCGCGCAAGGCCGTTCGGCTTCTTGCCCAGACGATCACGTTGGTGGCCGACATGCACCGCGTCCGCAACGGCCTGCCGGTGCTCAGCGCCGACACGAAGCTCGGCTTCGGCGCCAACTTCCTCTACATGCTGCGCGGCCGGAGCCCCAGCGAAGAGGAGCGCTCGGCGTTCGAGCTCCTGCTGATGCTCCATCTGGAGCACGGGCTCAACGCCTCGACGTTCGCAGCGCGCGTCACCGCAAGCACCTTGTCCGACATGCACGCCGCCCTGACGAGCGGCCTGGGGACGCTCAAGGGGCCGCTTCACGGTGGCGCCAACGAGCGGGCGATCGATATCTTCGAGCAGGTCGACGACATCGAGGCCATCGAGTCGTACATCGACGGGATGCTGAACGCCGGCCAGCGCATCATGGGCTTCGGCCATCGCGTCTACAAGACCGAGGATCCACGGGCCCGGTTGCTCCGCAAGCACGCGTTGCACCTCTGCCAGCGCGCCGATCTGGCGGACCTCGCGGCGCGGGCCGAGCGGGTCGAGCAGCTCGTGATGGAGAAGAAGGGGATCTATCCCAACGTCGACTTCTACTCGGGGATCGTGCAGCACGCGCTCGGGATCCCCAAGCCGTACTTCACGGCGATCTTCGCCTGCGCGCGCACCGCCGGCTGGCTGGCGCACATCCGCGAGCAGTACGCCGACAACCGGCTCATCCGACCGACGTCGGACTACGTCGGGCCGCGGGACAGAGTCGCGATGCCGATCGGCGAGCGGAGCTGAGTCCGGGAATCGGATCTGACCCCTATCCCTGCGACACGCGGCCTCGCTTGAGGAGACCTGAGCCTGGATAATCGCGGGAGTATTCGTTGAAGGGCACGGATAGTTGGCGTGGTGGAAAGAGCTCCGGCGCTATCGCGACGCGGCTCGAACAGGAGCGGCGGGCGCGCCGGGCTGCACTGGAGGGGGAACGGGGATGTCGGATCGAACGGCGGCGTTGGGGACGGAGCCGATCCGCAAACTGATCTTCCGATTGGCGACGCCTTCGATCGTCTCCCTCGGCGTGCTGGCGTTCTACAACGTCGTGGACGCGATCTTCGTCGGGCACGGCGCGGGAACCCTCGCCATCGCCGGGATTGGCGTCGCGTTTCCGATCCTGCTATTGATCATCGGAATCGGGCAGCTGGTAGGCGTAGGCGGTGCGTCGCTCCTCTCCCGAGCGCTCGGGCAGGAGAACAAGCCGCTCGCCGAGAAGACGCTCGGCAACACGATCACCCTCGGCGTGATCGTCAGCGCGGTCATCGCCGCCGTCGGCCTCCTGAATCGGGTCCGTCTGGCGGTGTTCGCCGGCGCTACCTCGGTGATCCTTCCTCACGCGCTCTCGTACATCTCGGTGATCCTCGGTGGAGCGTTCACGATCGTCATGGCGTCCATCTTCGCGTCCACGGTTCGTGCACAGGGCGACGCGGCCCGCGCCACCGTGCCGCTGATCGTCAGTGGCGTCTTGAACATCGGGCTCGACCCGATCTTCATCTTCGGGTTGCGCCTGGGGGTCGCCGGCGCCGCATGGGCCACGGTGATCTCCTCCGGGGCCGGGGTCGTCTACTACGTCTACAACATGCTGAGGAGGAACGCGGGCGTCCGGCTCCGCCTTCGAAGCTTCGCGTTGAGCGCGCGGACGGCGCGGGCGATTCTCAGTGTCGGAGCCGCTTCGTTCGTCGGCATCTTCGCCGCGAGCGTCTCGACCGTCGTGATCAACCGCGCCTTGGGCGCGGTCGGCGGCGACCTCCCGATCGCCATCTTCAGCGTCGTCAACCGGATCGTCATGTTCTCCCGGATGCCCGTCTTCGGGGTCGTCGACGGCGCGCAGCCGATCTACGGATACAACTACGGGGCCCGAAACTACCGTCGTGTCGTCGCGACGATCCGCTACGCGCTGACGTCCGCGATGACGCTGGCCGGCATCTTCTGGGCGCTGTTCCTCCTCGTCCCGAGGGGATTCCTCTCGGTGTTCAGCCCGGATCCGCGCCTTCTCTCCGAGGGGGCCAGGGCGCTTCGGATCATCGTGATGGTGATCCCGCTTCTCGCGCTGCAGGCGATCGTCGGGGGGCTCTACCAGGCGCTGGGGCACGCGGGCAAGGCCCTTGCGGTCTCCCTGCTGCGGGACATGGTCCTGATCATCCCGAGCGTTCTGGTCCTGTCGGCCCTCTTCAAGACGACGGGCGTCTGGATGGCGTTCCCGATCGCCGACTTCGCCTCGGCCGTCGTCGTCACACCGCTTTTGATCCTCCAGATCCGCAAGCTCCGGCAGATGCAGGTCGGACACGCACCGGCTCAAGCGGGCTAGTCGAGAAGCGGAGTCGAGGGTCCGCGTGCGGGGCACCATCGGTCCTCGAGGGTTGAAAAAGAGCGTACGTCCCCCGGATTCCGACGGAGACGCGGACGGGCACATGAACCCGAAGAGCCGCGCTCCGATCCCACTTCTCTCGGTCCAGCGGCTAGCGCCGGCGTTTCCGGGGCTTCCCCCTGTAGGGCCTCTTCTTCTCCGGCTTTCGCCGCTGATTGCACTCCCGACAGTAAACGGGGCGAGTGGAGGTGAGCGGCTCGAACGGGAGTTCTTCGATCGCCTTCCCGCATTCGGCGCACTTCAGATTGTAGACGCGAACGTCGTACATCTTTCCGCCTTCGGAAGTCATTTGCCCCCTTCGGATCCGTTTCGCACAGCGTCGCTTCCCGCCGAAGCGGAAACCCGGTGACTCACGATACTGAATCAGCATCAGCAGATGAAACAAGAACCGCGGCGCACAGGACGTGCACCGCGGATTATGGTCTGTGCGTCGCCCTGCTAGATCACCGCAGCGACATCGAGAGCCTGGGGGCCCTTCTGGCCCTGACCCATCGTGAACTCGACCTGCTGGCCATCCTGCAGCGACTTGAAGCCGTCACCACGAATCGAGCTGAAGTGCACGAAGACGTCTTCGCCACCTTCGCGTTCGATGAAGCCGAAGCCCTTGGCGTCGTTGAACCACTTGACTGTACCTGTCATGCGATCGGACATTGGTAGAACCTCCTCTATGCCGGGAATCTTAGTCAGACAGAACGATCTCGAGGAGTTCTGGATTAGACAGGACTTCCTTGAAAACGGCTGTACAACTACCAAGCAACAGTGGCAGTGTATCGAGCGGGACGTCGAATAGCAAGGACACGCGCGATGGGGCCCAGAAGCGGCATGACGCAACCCTCCTGCGGCACGCGGCGTAGCTGGCTCCAGTCCCGTCGTGCCGTAGGCGGGTTTTCGTACTGTGTCCCGGAATTTCGCATTGAACAGGCATGCTGCAGATGATAGGATGCAACCCAAGGAGGGGAGCTGCCTCGTATTCGCTCAGGCTTGTGGAGGTAGATCGTGCGCATCCTCACGGCGGCGGCCCTTGTCATCGCGGGAATCGTGGTCTTCGCGTTCATCCGTGGCGGACCGGGCATCGTCGACCGCCTCTACGATGATGGGTTCCCGATCTCGCACTGGAACGGGCTGAGCGTCGGTGCAGTCGGATGGGTCGGCGACACAGCGGATCAGCATGAGAACCCGACGGAGACCATCGAGACATCGATCGCCGAAGCCTTCGACTTGTGGGGATTCGCACCGCCGTCCATCGTCGACACGTCGGCGGAGGCGGCCATCGCGAGGCTTTCCGGATCCGAGAGCGCGGCGGACCCGGTCGACGTCTATCCGATCGAGTGGCGAGGAAAGGAAGTGGCGCCGTTCCTTCTCGTTGTCACAGAGACCCCGGACCCGATCGTCGATTTCACCGGCGGATCCATCGTCTCCTTCGTGCCGGAGGTCGGTCCGCTCTTCGGACTCCGTGGGTGGAACGACGACACAGGCCCGACCGTCGTCATCCTACCGATCGTCGAGTTCGACTACCTGCTCTTGCATAGCCTGGGTCGCTGGATCGCGTACCTGTGGTGTGAGCAGCATGGGATCTCGCCCCGGCGCCTACCCGATCTTCTCCTCGGAGGAATCGGCGATTACACGGCCTGTGCCTACTTGCCGTGGCTTGAGTGGAGGGAGAAGGCGCCTCTCTGGGCCGCTCAACAGGATCTGACTCTGGACCCGCAGGGAACGGAGATCGATCGCCGCGCCGTCGGCGCCAGTCTCGTGGCGTACCTGATCGAGGCTGAAACCGCGGAGGGGTTCCTCGAGTCGCTTGCCGGCTGGACCCGCGACGCCGACCGGATGCTGGAGCAACACCGAGACGGATGGAGGGCGTATCTCGAGAGCCTCTGAGCCGAGACGAAAGACCTCGGAAGTCCGCCTGCCCGCTCCCTCACTCTCCATTGCTCTGCGCGGCTCGATCGTGATGGACGCGGAGGCAAATCACGCGTCGAAGACGCTAGCTGCAGCACACTCATCGACCGGATGACTTTCCAGGGACCGTGCCGGAAGCTTCCAGCGGCACTTGGCATAACTATCTTCAGTCCCGCCGTGCCTCGAGCGAGGTTTCGCACTATGTCCCCCGGAACACCACGGGACGGCATCAATTCAGGCAGAGAAGACCGCCGGGTATAATGGCATCTATGAGAGGGTTCGTGATTACTCCTCCTAATCTGGTCGATTTGATGGTCGAGAAGCTCTTCGAGGAGCGCTCCCCATCTTCACGTGACAGGCTTCTCGATCCTGGCTGCGGCACCGGCGCCTTCATAGAAGGGGTGATTCGTTGGTGCCAACACAGGCAGATCGCGCCGCCATGGATTGATGGGGTGGATAGCGACCCAACGAAGCTCTCGGTCGCCCGGGAACGGCTCAGCGGAGTTGAGAACGTCCATCTCCTCGAAAGCGACTTCCTCGAAGACAGGCTTGGCGAGTACGATTTTGTGGTCGGCAACCCGCCGTACGTGCCGATCACCCAGCTGTCGGAGGACGAGAAGGCAACATACCGCCGGAGCTTTCGAGCAGCCAGAGGGCGATTCGACCTGTACTTCCTGTTCTTCGAGCAGGCCCTCCGTCAGTTGAAACCGGACGGCACGTTGGTCTTCGTCACGCCCGAGAAGTACCTCTATGTCGAATCGGCCAGGGAACTGCGGAAGGCTCTAGCATCTGTGTTCGTGAAAGAGGTCGAGCTGATTGCCGAAGATGCATTCGCCGGCCTGGTAACGTATCCGGCCGTCACGACCGTCGTGAAGGCAGTCGGCCGCGCGCCGACGATCTTCCAGGACCGCAAAGGTGCCAGAAGCCGGATTCGCTTCGCTTCGAACGGTGCGTCGCTGCTGCCGCAGATGAACGGCGGTGCGAAACGGGACTTCAATCGGCCAACACTGGGCGAGATCTGTCAACGCATCAGTGCCGGCGTGGCTACCGGAGCCGACGGCGTGTTCGTGCAGCGGACCGCTTCCCTGGGACAACAGATGCTGCCGTTCGCGTATCCCACGATCTCGGGCCGCCAGCTATCGGGCATGGAAGAGGAAATCCGAACCACCGATTCGATCATGGTTCCGTATGATCCCGCGGGGCGACTCCGCCCCCTGGAGGATCTGGGCGAGTTCGCCGAATACCTCCGCCGACCGGATGTCCAAACGCGTCTGCTGAAACGCACATGCGTCAAACGGAAGCCTTGGTATGCATTTCACGAGACTCCCCCGTTGGCGGAGATCCTCACCCCGAAGATCCTCTGCAAGGACATCACGCCGTCTCCGCGGTTCTGGCTTGACGAGGTGGGTTCGGTAGTACCACGCCACACGGTTTACTACGCGATTCCTAAGCCCGGAGTGGATGTACTCCGGCTCATGAGGTACTTGAGCAGCGACACCGCTCGGGAGTGGCTCGCTCACAATTGCCAGCGGGCGGCGAACGGCTTCATCCGTCTTCAAAGCCGTGTGCTCAGGGAGCTGCCTCTACCGCCGGAGTTCGATCGAGAGGTGCAGGGGGCAACCATCCGATTGCTCCGTGAACCTCAACCCGCAGCGTATGCGTCCTCTCAAGCGGTCTTGACAGGAGTGGGATGAGCACGACACCCTTCGATCAGGTAATGAAGACGATACGACAGGTCGGCTATCACAATCATCGTCAGCCTGTGCACTCCGACATGTCAGTGAGGGAGTCTTTCAAGACCTACTCCGAAGCTGCGATCCGCTGAAGCGGGACTATGACGATGGAGTGATCAAGCATTGGCTGAACATCAGCGCGCCAGGGGGGCGTGGCAGGCGTCTTGACCTGTTCGTCGGGGAGCCCGACCCCAAGACGGGCGGACCAGCGATCGAAGGCCTGCGGATCGGTGTCGAGAACAAGTCGGTGATGACTGCTCACCGCAATCGTACGTCTCGCTTTGACGATCTGAGTGAGACACTCGATGCCGTGTACCGAGTCCGCCAGGAAGCCGTGATGGCCACTACCGTCCTGGTCGGGGTTGCCGAGCGAGTCCTCAACGTCCGTGATCGCGTGAAACCTCGGGAAGACGACTTCGAGAGGGCGGTTCTGCCGCGTTTGTCAACTGGAGACCAGCGCTTGTGGAAGGACTTCGAGTACGCTGTGAGCCCGAACCGCCCGAAGGACGCCGAGGTGACGGTCGCGCGGTTTCGGGAGCTGCCTACGCGAAGTCCGGGACACACGCACGTACGGGGCTACGACTTCGTCGCAGTGGTCCCGGTCTACGTGAACAACGTCGATCCCCCGCGAGTCGACCGGGAGAACAAGCTCGGGATCGATGTGGATGACGAATACGCACTGATGCTCGAGGCCATCTGCAGAGCGTACAAGGCTCGATGGCATGCGTGAGAGGAAGCTCAAAGCCAGACCTTCAGCCTCGATCAGGCAACCGAATGCGCCAGCGAACACGATTCAAAAGTAAAGGCCTGACCCCGAGCATTTTCGTAGAGCTCGAGACGCTCAAGTGGGTGGATTGGTTCAACAACCGGCGGCTTCTGGAGCCGATCGGGGACATTCCCCCCACCGAGTTCGAAAAGCTACACTACGAGAACCAGGAGGCTCCGGTGATGGTGGCCGGACTCAAGTAACAGGGCCTCCGGAAAAGCCGGGGCGGTTCACTCATGCCCTGCGCAACACCCTGTGGATTGACACTCTAGAAGCAACCTCAGATACTATCCCAAACCAGACAATGTGGGGGCGCTATGGAGGCTTTCGATCCACTGGACTATGAGAACCTCGCGCGAAGTGTTGTCGCGGCACTCTTGAGCAGTTCGGAAGTGCCACTTCCACTCGATGAAACCTTCGAGGGAGCTGGCGTATACGCGATTTACTACCGCGGAGGTTTTTCGGCCTACTCCCCGCTCGCTGAGATCGATCCGTTTCCCCCAATCTACGTTGGAAAGGCGGTGCCTTCGGGCGCTCGGAAAGGGACTAGACAGCGCCAACCCCGAAGCGAGCTCTATCAGAGACTCAACCAGCATGCCAGGAGCATCGATCAAGCTGAGAACCTCGAGGTGGCCGATTTCACATGTCGTTACCTCGTTGTTGTCCCAATCTGGATCACACTGGCAGAGCGCTTCTTGATCGAGCACTACAGACCCATATGGAACGTGGTGATAGACGGCTTCGGAAATCATGATCCTGGGGCAGGCAGACGGGCGATGAAAAGGCCCCAGTGGGACATCCTTCATCCCGGCAGGCCGTGGGCTGCCAAGCTGGATCCCGATGAGTCCTTTGAGGAGGTTCTGCGAAAGGTCCAGGACTTCCTCGGACAAGCGCATTGAGTATCACGCGGGGTCCAGTCTGATCCGCCCCGGGTTCCACGTAGGCCGAATTACGTGGATGCCACGGTTGCCCGGGCAGCCGTCTGCTGCTGATTGTACTGCTCGAGGACTTCCAGTGGCGTGCGCCCCTTGAAGGCGCGATGCAGCCGATGCGTGTTGTACCAGCCGATGTAGACAACGAGAGCCAGTTCCAGTTGCAGCCGCGTCTTCCAAGTGGCCCGCTTGGTCAGTTCGGTCTTGATCGTGGAGATCACGCTCTCCGCCATGGCGTTGTCGAGTGCCGTTCCAATGCGCCCTCGGCTGGGGACAATCCCTGCCTCGACAAGCCGCTTGGTGTACTCGTACGAGGTGTACTGGGCGCCGTTGTCTGAATGAGCGATCGTTCCTCCATTCCCGTGTTCCTGGCGGCCGGCGAGCGCCATCTCAAACGCGTCGCTGACCAGGGACTGACGCATGTGCCTCGCCAGCTTCCAGCCGACAATCCGTCGCGTGTACACGTCGAGGACGATGGCAAGGTAGCTCCACCCTTCCTGCGTGCGGATGTAGGTGAAGTCAGCCAGCCACAGCTCGTCGGGGCGACTTGCGGTGAAGTTGCGACGGACAAGATCGTCCGCTGGCACCGGCGCGAGGCCGGGAATTGTTGTACGGTGCGTCTTCCCTTTGCACACACCTGTGATGCCCTGCTCGCGCATCAATCGCTCCACCGTGCAGCGGGCCACATGGATCCCCTCGCGCTGGAGTTGCTGCCACGTCTTCCACTGCCCGTAGATCTCGAACGCCCCGGCGTGAACGCGGCGAATCTCCCCAAGTAGCTCTGCATCGCGGGTCGCCCGTGCCGACGGACGCCGTCTCCGCCTCGCCCGGTACGCACTGGCGGATACCTCAATCTCCCGACAGATCGGCTCGACCCCGAAACGAGCGCGGTGCTCATCGATGAATGCGCTCACCTCGGACGGGGTTGGTCGAGCTCCCGTGCGAAAAACACGCTCGCCGCTTTCAGAATCTCGTTGGCGCGCCGGAGATCTCGCACTTCCCGACGTAGCTCCCGCAACTCCTCACGCTCCGCCGTCGCCAGCCGATCGCTACGGCTGCCGTCATCCGCCTCGTCTTGCCGCACCCACGTTCTCAGCGTTTCAGGATGGATCCCCAGGTCACGAGCAACGGCTGAGATCGGTCGATCCGCGCCGCGTGCCAGGCGCACTGCTCGCTCGCGAAACTCGCGCGGGTACTTCGATCCTCTCCCCATCTCTCACGGTCTCCTCTCTCCAGGTTCTCATGTTCCTGGAAACGGAGCCTCCGTCAAACCCGGGGTGGTCCAGTCCGAGAGAGGCGGCTATTCTGGTGCTCGCAATTCAACAGCTGTTTCGTGGAGTTCTACACGTTTCTTGGTCACGCCTGCTCTGACCGCTGAGTTAACGATACTTGAGCCAGTCCGTTTCTTGCGGACTTCGTGCATGCCTTCCACCGTGAAGCCATGCAGCTTTGCGATCTCTGCAAGGAAACGATCTGTCTCAACATGTACTCCCTGCACAATGTTGTTTCCTATGACAACGACAACTTGACCTCCGGGCTTCATTACGCGTCGCGTTACTTCGAAGAACCTGTGGCAATCATTGAAGTAGGTTGAGGCATAGCTTGCCCAACCCGCCCCACCGTAGGTGCCCCTCTCTGTGTTCCGTTCAGCAATGCTTCGCAGAACGCCCTCAAGGTCTGGCATCGAGAAACCCAGCGTAACCTCTGGCCCACTCCTTACCGTCTGCCAGAATTGCCCGAAGTTTTCCTCCTCGAGGCGCTTGAGATCAGAGTTCTCTTCGACGAGACCAAGCCAATAGAGCTGCGGTCTAGTATTCCGCACATAGTGGTAGTTGTTCAGGTATGGAGGTGACGTTATGAGAATGTCGACGCTGTCAGCCAGGATGGAGTCAGACTTCTCGAGATACGAATTGAGATAGATCTTGTGTTTCGGTCTATAGCCAATCCCCCTCATGTGCTGAGCAAAGAACTCGATGTCGGACTCGATCTCGCGCAGTTTCTCACACAGGATTCCCAGCACATCAGCATTCTCAATGTTCCGCTTCCCGGCAGCGATACGAGTGCTCAGACTTGGTTCGTATGAGTAGTTCGAGAAACTAACCATCACGGCGCCTAGAGCTAGCTTCAGAACCTGTTTCACAAACGGATCCTCCTGCTCTAGTATGAAGTCCTGAACAAGAAGGACCTGGTGCTCAATAGCCGGGCTGAAGAAGGGGATTTTACTCCTGAAGTTGGGCGGTGGCTCCGCTATCGGGTTTCGCCCGGCGACCTGTCCACGATGCCACAGCGCCTCCAGCGCCAGGATCGAATCCGAGAGTGGTTTCAAGCTGCGCCATGCACATGACAACTTGACGTCACAAGCCAGGGCTGCGTAGGGATTGATTTCGAATCCCACGACACTGAATCCGAATCGCAACCCTTCAACCAGAGTAGTCCCGACACCTGCGAAAGGATCGAGAACGGTCACTTCCCGCGCCTCTCCGGAAGAGATGTGCTCCAGAATCTGAGAGACAAATGAAGAGGAGAAACCTGCAATCCATGGAACCCATCGGTGTAACGGCTCGTTACGGTTTTTTGTGAAGGCAGTGTCCGCGAAGCCGGCCTTCCCATCAGTAGTACGCGTGCCGACTGTCTCGGTGAAGAGCGGAGCTTGCTGATATAAAGGTGAAGGCTCCTCAACTGAGGTAGCTGGCCCTACACCTGCAAGCCATTCCTCAAGACTGTAACGGAGAAATCGCCATTCCCTACCTACCTTCCTGCACGGTATGCGCCCACTGCGGGCCATGTTTCTGAGCGTCTTTTCGCTGACTCGAATGAAGTGGGCTGCCTCTGCCAAGTTGAGGACCTCATCCCTTTGGTCGACATCCGAGAGCATCGTATTGTAGCCTCCGTTATCTTCCGTAAGAGGATTGTATCTATCTCGGGAGATAAGGCAACCCCCGCCGTATAGCATGGACTCCACACACCAACTGGGAAAATCGGGAGACGCATGCCTCGTTTCTTGCGCTTCCGGCGCGGTCTTTGGATGCGGAGCGAACGGCGGCGCTTCGGGATGCCTGCGGATCGGGGGACAACACCGAACACGAAGCGAGAGGGCGGGGATGTCTCCCGGATCCGCGAACCGCGTCAGCCGGAGACGGACTGCTTCGGGACCACGGTGATTCCGCTCTCCGTCACCCAATACAGGCGCTCGTCCGCGTCGCGATCGTAGCCGATCGCCCCTCCATCGGGGATCACAACCCGCTTGTCGATGATGGCGCGCCGAACCCTCGCGCCTCGGCCTACATCCACACGATCGAGCAGCACGGAGTCCTCCACGTGTGCCCCGGAGCGAACGACGACGCCGGGAGAGAGCACGGAACGTTCGACGGTTCCCCCGCTGACGATCGAGCCGGAGGAGAGGAGAGAGTCGAACGCCGTGCCGGGCACGTCCCCCTCGCCGCGGACGATCTTCGCCGGCGGACGAGGGCGGTTGAGGCTGTGAACCGGCCACGCGCGGTCGTAGAGGTCGAAGCGCGGCACGACGCCGATCAGGTCCATGTGCGCTTGCCAGTACGAATCGAGCGTTCCGACGTCGCGCCAATACACCACCGAGTTGCGGTTTCCCGATTCGAACGGGAAGGCGTAGACCTTGCGGTGAACCATCGCCGCAGGAAGGAGGTTGCGTCCGAAATCGTGGTTCGAGTCGAACTGGGCCGCGTCGCGGCGCAGCTCGTCGTGCAGCACCTCGGGGCGGAAGACATAGATGCCCAGGGAGGCCAGGCAGAGTTCCGGCGTTCCGGGAATCCCGGTCGGCTCATCCGGCTTCTCTTCGAACGCGATCACCCGGTTTCCCTCGTCGACGATCAGCTCGCCGAGCTTCGCGCGGACTTCGTCGCGCTGCAGCTGCATCACCGCGACGGTGACGTCCGCGCCCTGTGCCCGATGGAACTCCATCATCGCCCGGTAGTCCATCTTGTAGACGTGGTCGCCGGCGAGGATCAGGATCGCCTCGGGCGACCCGTGTTCCGCGGCGTAGCGTTCGACGCAGTACCAATTCTGATGGACGGCGTCGGCCGTCCCGAGGTACCAGTCGGTGTGAATCCGCTGCTGGGGCGGGATGGTCTGGAGGAATTCGTCGAGCGCCGGGTTCAGCACGTTCCATCCTTCGCGGACGTGCTCCTCGAGCGACAGCGACTTGTACTGCGTCAGGATGAAGATCCGCCGCAGTCCGGAGTGCATGCAGTTGCTGAGCGCGAAGTCGATGATCCGGTAGTGGCCGGCAAATGGCACCGCGGGCTTCGCTCGATCGCGCGTCAGCGGATCGAGCCGCTCGCCTCGTCCCCCGGCCAGGACGAACGTGACCACGTCCCGCATCTGCCGCTCCCTTCGGCGAGCGCCGCACGAACGGCGTTCCCGTCGGCTCAGTATGACGCCCCCATCGATCTCCGTCCACCTCCCCACCCCGGCTCTTGGTGGTGAGGAGGACAACAACTACACTTCCGGTGCGCGTGGGACGACTCGAAGAATCCGGCAGGGGCGCGTGAAGGGGGAGCATGGCGAGACGACCATCGAGAGGCGTAGAGCCGGTCGATACCCATCGTCTGACCGATGCCGACCTCTACCTGTTCGGGGAAGGGACCCACTACCGCCTGTACGAGAAGCTCGGCGCTCATCCGTCCGCCACGCCGGGGGCGGGAACGTCGTTCGCCGTCTGGGCCCCGAATGCGGTCTCGGTTTCGGTGATCGGCGACTTCAACGATTGGAGGCCGCACGTCCACGAGCTGCGACCGCGGGGGTCGTCGGGAATTTGGGAGGGGTACGTGCCCGGTGTCGAACGCGGGGCGAGGTACAAGTACCACATCCGGTCGCGAATCGGCGGCTACGAAGCCGACAAGGCGGACCCGTTCGCGTTTCGCGCCGAGCTCTCCCCGAGGACGGCATCGATCGTCTGGGACCTCGACTACGGCTGGGGAGACGACGCGTGGATGCAACAGCGGCGCGACCGCAACGCGTCGGACGCCCCGATCTCGATCTACGAGGTTCATCTGGGCTCGTGGATGCGCGATCCCGAGGATCCGGCGCGGCTTCCCACGTATCGCGAGCTGGCACCGAGGCTCGCCGACCACGTCGAGCGGTGCGGATTCACCCACGTCGAGCTGCTCCCGGTGATGGAGCACCCGTTCTACGGATCCTGGGGCTACCAACTGACCGGGTACTTCGCGGCGACGAGCCGCTACGGCACACCGCAGGAGTTGATGTTCCTCATTGACACCCTGCACCGACGCGGCATCGGCGTCATCCTCGACTGGGTTCCGTCGCACTTCGCCAACGACGCCCACGGCCTCGCGTTCTTCGACGGAACCCATCTCTACGAGCACGCCGACCCGCGAAAGGGGGTCCACCCCGACTGGGACAGCCTCATCTTCAACTACGGACGCTCCGAGATCCCGGGGTTCCTGATCTCCAGCGCCGCCTTCTGGCTCGACGTCTACCATGCCGACGGGCTGCGCGTCGACGCCGTCGCCTCGATGCTCTACCTCGACTACTCGCGCAAGGAAGGGGAGTGGATTCCCAACGCCTTCGGCGGACGGGAGAACCTCGAGGCGATCGCCTTCTTGCGCCGGCTGAACGAGGCGGTCTACGCGCGGCACCCCGACGTACAGATGATCGCCGAGGAGTCGACCGCCTGGCCGATGGTCTCGCGCCCGACGTACGCCGGAGGGCTCGGGTTCGGGATGAAGTGGGACATGGGCTGGATGCACGACATGCTCCAGTACATGTCGAGGAATCCGGTGCACCGCCGCTATTATCAGAACCTGCTCACGTTCCGGCTCCTCTACGCGTTTCACGAGAACTTCGTCCTCTCCCTGTCGCACGACGAGGCCGTCCACGGCAAGGGCTCGCTCCTCGGCAGGATGCCGGGCGACGACTGGCAGCGGTTCGCCAATCTGCGGCTCCTCTACGGGTACATGACGGCTCAGCCCGGGAAGAAGCTCCTCTTCATGGGAGGGGAGTTCGGCCAATGGGGGGAATGGAACCACGAGGCCTCGCTCGACTGGGACCTGCTCCAATGGGAGCCGCACCAGAGGCTTCAAGCGTGGGTAGCCGACCTCAACCGGCTCTACCGCGGGACCGAGGCGCTGCACCGGCTCGACTTCGCTGCGGAAGGCTTCGAGTGGATCGACTGCAGCGACGCGGATGCGGGGGTGGTCAGCTTCGTCCGGAACGCGCTGAGCGATCGCCATCGGCTCGTTGTAGTCTGCAACTTCACGCCGGTGCCGCGCATCGGCTACCGGATCGGGGTCCCGCGGGACGGCTTCTGGAAGGAGGTCCTGAACAGCGACGCCCAGGCGTACGGAGGAAGCGGCGTGGGGAACCTCGGCGGCGTTTGGGCGGAGCCGATTCCGTCTCACGGCCGGCCGCACTCGCTCAATCTGACGCTCCCGCCACTGGCGATCGTCTTCCTTCGATCCGAAGAGGCCGAGGCGGAGCCCGATCCGGAGCCCGCGGCCGCCGCGAGAAGAGAAGCCGCCTCACCGACGAGGCGGAGGAGGGGACGATGACGCAACAGCGGGCGGTCTGCATCCACGGCCACTTCTACCAGCCGCCGCGGGAGAACCCGTGGCTCGAGGCGATTGAGGTCCAGGATTCCGCCGCGCCGTTTCACGACTGGAACGAGCGCGTCACCGCGGAGTGCTACGCCCCGAACAGCGCTGCGAGGATCCTCGACGGAGGGGGCAACATCCGGCGGATCGTCAACAACTTCGCGCGGATCAGCTTCAACGTCGGGCCGACGCTTCTCTCGTGGCTCGAGGGCCACAATCCGCAGGTCTACGCCGCCATCCTCGAGGCCGATCGCGAGAGCCAGAAGCTCTTCTCCGGCCACGGCTCGGCGATCGCGCAGGCGTACAGCCATCCGATCCTCCCCTTGGCCAACAACCGGGACAAGGAAACACAGATCCGATGGGGAATCTCCGACTTCGAGCGGCGCTTCGGGCGCGCTCCGGAAGGGCTGTGGCTTCCGGAGACGGCCGTCGATCTGCCGACGCTCGAGATCCTCGCGCTGTCCGACATCCGGTTCGTCATTCTCGCTCCGCACCAGATCCGCCGCGTCCGCCCGGCCGGCGAAGCGGCTTGGCAAGATGTCGCGGGCGGCAGCGTCGATCCCAGGTCACCGTACCGCGTCCCTCTTCCCTCCGGAAGGACGATCGCCGTCTTCGCCTACGACGGCCCGATCGCCCACGACGTCTCCTTCGCGCGCCTGCTCGAGGACGGCGAGCGGTTCCTCCAGCGGCTCCTGTCCGCGTTCGACGCCGCCTCCGGACCTCAGCTCGTCCATTTCGCCACCGATGGCGAGGCGTACGGCCACCACCACCGGTTCGGCGAGATGGCTCTGGCCTACGTGCTCAACCGGCTGGAGACCGGCCCCGCCCGCCTCACCAATTACGGCGAGTGGCTCGAGCAGCATTCACCGACCCTCGAGGCCGAGATCTTCGAGAACACCTCGTGGAGCTGCGCCCACGGGATCGAGCGCTGGAGGTCCGACTGCGGGTGCAATGCCGGTTCGCATCCCGGGTGGAACCAATCATGGAGAGCACCGCTTCGCCGGGCCCTCGACCACCTGCGCGATGAGCTCGGCCCCCGCTACGAGGAGTGCGCAGGAGAGCTGTTCGCCGATCCGTGGGAGGCGCGGAACGACTACATCGACGTGATCCTCGATCGCTCCCCGGAGGCCGTCGATGCCTTTCTCTCGGCCCATCTCCGCGCCCCGCTCTCCGAGGAAGAGCGAGTCGAGGCGCTGAAGCTCCTCGAGCTCCAGCGCCACGCGATGCTGATGTTCACGAGCTGCGGGTGGTTCTTCGACGATCTGGCCGGGATCGAGACGGTTCAGGTCCTCCGCTACGCCGGCCGCACGATCGACCTGGCGAGCGACCTGTTCGACGAGGAGTTCGAGGAGCCGTTCCTGAAGATCCTCGAGGAGGCGTCGAGCAACGATCCCGCGCGCGGCAACGGCCGTGCGGTCTACGACGCCCTGGTTCGGCCGGCGGTCGTCGACCTTCCGAAGGTCGTCGCTCACCACGCGTTGACCGCCCCGTTCTCCGGCGACACGGGCGATGGCCTGTTCTCGGCGTACCGGCTGGAGACGGTCGACCATGACGAACGAAGGGCAGGCGACGCCTTCCTCGGCCTCGGACGCACGATCGCGTCGTTCTCGATCACCGGCGAGCGCTCGACGATCGCCTACGCGGCCCTCCACACCGGGGGCACCGAGATCGTCGCCGGAGTGCGCTCCGCGCGTTCGGAGGAGGAAGGAACCGAGGGAGGTGCGAAGCTCCTCGAGGCGTTCGAGCGCGGCGCGCTCGACGAGGTTCGGGAGGCGATCGCCGAGGAGTTCGCGGAGCAGGTCTACTCGCTTGGGCTCTTGTTCCGCGAGGAACAGCGAAGACTGCTCGACGTGATGATGGAGCAGACGCTGGGCGAGATCGAGGCCGCCTACCGGCGCGACTACGAGCGGACCGAGCCCCTCCTCCGGCTGCTCGCCGACCTCGGAATCCCGCTCCCCCGTACCTTGAGAACGCTGGCCGCGTTCATGATCAACACCGATCTCGAGGAGACGGTCGCGGCGGTTCCGTTCGACGCGGCGAGGGTGTCCGCCCTCTTCCGCCAGGCGGAGGAGTGGGGCGTCGCGCTCGACCGGCCGGCGCTGGCGGACCGCTGGGATCAAGGAGTGGATCGAGCGATTCGAAGGCTGGCGGAAGGGGAACCGGCCAGCGAGACGCTCGGAAGCCTCCTCGCCGCGGTCGACTCGGCCCGCGACCACGGAATCGACATCGACCTGTGGAGCGCCCAGAACGCCTACTACCGCCTCGCCGAGAAAGAGCTTCCGAACGCAAGGCGGCGCGCCGCCGCCGATCCCGACGCGGTCGAGTGGCTGAAGGTGTTCGACGCGCTCGGGAAGCGGTTGGCGGTCGGTGCGCCGTCCGACGAGGGGGCGGTGCGGCCGGAAGAGCCCTGATGCCGGCGTCCCATTGACTCTCCCATGCTAGAATCCCACCCATGTGCCGGATGATCGCCGCTCCGTCGGGGCTGCCGGGCCGCCTTCTGATCGATCCGTTCCTACGATTCGGGCGGGGTCGGAACACGACGAACGAGGTCAACACCGAACTCGGGAAGGTCACGCACGGCGACGGATGGGGCGCGGTCTACGAGAGTGAGGGGAGCCTGCAGGTCCATCGAAGCGTCGAGCCTTGTTGGGAGGGTGAGGAGATCGAGGCGCTGCGCGAGAAGCGAGTCTTCCTGCTCCATGCGCGCCGTGCGTCGCAGGGCGGCGTGGCGCTCGAAAACACCCATCCGTTCGAACAGGAGATCGACGGGGCTCGCTGGTTCTTCTGCCACAACGGGGCTGTGCGAGAGGATCTACCGACTGCGGGCGTGCTCACGAA
>CAZGXU010000027.1:0-27821 GCA_964530075.1 uncultured Thermotogae bacterium | reverse complement strand
CACACTTGCTCTGCGGCCACCACTCTACCGTGGCGGAGGGCGGAAGACAAGTAGTAGGCCGCGGCGTCTTTCGACTTCACGACGGCGGGCCTCGGAACGTATCGCGTCCGGCCCCCGGAGGTACCGCGGCATCGCGAGCCCTCCCCCTTCCCGATCCACGGGCCGTCGAATCGCCCCGACAACGATCCATTCTATTTCACGATCGCCCATCGCCCAGCCGCTTGATCCACGGGGTTCCGGATCGATCGGCCGGCCGCGGGCGTGCGGACGGATCGAAGCATCGGGTACCATCCTCGAATCGAGGGAGAACGAATGAACAGGCTGCCTCCGGGGTATTCGTTGGAGTCGATGAAGATGGACGACGTTCCCCGCCTCGCTCGGTTCGTCAACGCGTATGCGCGCCGCTGGTCGGGTCGCGATGCGATCAGCGACGAGCAGCTGCATGTGATGCTCTCCTCGCCGGGGGTCGACCTCGCGACGTCCGCGCGGCTGATCCTCGATTCTGCCGGCGATCCGGCCGCTGCGGGGGCCGTCTTCCATCGGGAACCGCACGTCACGGTTCACGGGTGGGGGTTCGTCGGCGAGGCGCACCAGGGGCTCGGCATCGGCCGATCCTTGCACGACTGGATTCTGGAGCGGGCGCAAAGGGCGATCGAGCTGGCACCGGCCGGCGCGCGGGTGGTCATCCACCAGAACACCTTCGCGGGCGACGCTGCAGCGGAGGCGTTCCTGCGGGACTCGGGATACGCCCGAACGCGCCACTACTGGCGGATGCTGATCGAACTCGACGCGCCCCCGCCGACGCCCGCGTGGCCGGAAGGGATCGTCCTCGACACGTTCGACCCAACGCGGGATCTCGAGGCGAGCGTCCGGGCATCGTGGGACGCGTTTCAGGACCACTACGGGTTCGTCGCCGGCTCGATCGAGGAGGAGCTCGAACGGACGCGTTATCGGATCGAGGCCGATCCGGACTTCGATCCGTCGCTCCGGTTCCTGGCGGTGGACGGCGACGAGATCGCCGGCCTCTGCTTCTGCTCGCCGAAGGAGGCGGGAGACGACACCACCAGCTACGTGCAGGCCCTCGGAGTCCGGCCGGCGTGGCGCCGCCGCGGGCTCGGTCGAGCGCTGCTCCTCCATGCGTTCGGCGAGTTTCGCCGCCGCGGCGCGAAGCGGGTCGCGCTGCACGTCGATGCGCAGAGCCTCACCGGAGCGACGCGGCTGTACGAATCGGCGGGGATGCACGTCGACGAGTTGTCGCACGAGCACGAACTTGAGCTCCGCCCGGGAATCGATCTGACGGCGAAGGCTCCGCCTGACGCGGTGGCCGATGGATGAGAGAATCCCGCGTCTGATCGACCGCCTCGCCGCGAACAACATCCCCGCGGTCTATGCCGAGGATCGCTCGAAGGCCGTCGGGACGGTCCTCTCGATGATCCCCGAGGGGAGCGTCGTCGGGTTCGGCGACTCGATGACGGTGCGGCAAGTCGGATTGCTGGACGCCATCGAGAAGGGGAACTACACGCCCCTGAATCCGTGGAAGCCGGGGCTCTCTGCGGAGGAGAGCACCCGGCTCAAGAAGCGGTCCTTGACGTCCGATGTGTTCGTCGCCGGGACGAACGCCCTGACGCTGGGCGGAAAGATCGTCAACGTGGACGGACTCGGAAATCGCGTGGCCGGGATGCTGTTCGGTCCCGACAGAGTCGTCCTGGTCGCGGGCGTGAACAAGTTCGTCGAGGATCTCGAACAGGCGCTCGACAGGATCAAGAGGACGGCGGCGCCGTTGAACTGTAACCGACACGCGGATTTCGACCCCATGCCGCCCTGTGGCGTGACGGGGACCTGTCACGACTGCTCGGACCCCTGGAGGATCTGCAACAAGACGGTCATCATCGAGAGGCAATACGACAACGCGAGGTACAAGCCGGTCATCACCGTCGTCATCGTCGGCGAAGCGCTGGGACTCTGAGGGGCTCACGGCGCCCTTCAAGCGGAGGAGGGACGTCTCATGGAAGTCGGCTTCTGCACGCCTCGCCCGATCCTCCAGCCGTGCAGCCTGGAGGGACACACCTATCAGGTGGATCCCTACATCGGCTGCGAGCACGATTGCCACTACTGCTATGCCCAGAACGACGCCGAGGTCGACTGGCCGCGGCAGATCCTGATCCACCGGGATCTGGAACAGCGACTCGCCCTGGAGCTTGAAGGGGTTGAGCCTCAGAGCATCTACATGGGGATGAACAGCGACCCGTATCAGCCCGCCGAGGGCCGGCGGCTCCAGACGCGGAAGGTCCTCGAACTGCTCGCAGAAAGGGGGTTCTCCGTCTGCGTTCTCACCAAGTCCCCGCTGATCGCTCGCGACCTCGATCTCTTCAAAGGGATGCCCGACCCGTACCTCGGTTTCTCGATCGCCTTCCAGGACGAGGACGCGCGAGGCCTGTTCGAAGGAAGAGCGCCGACGAACGCCGAGAGGCTGCGCGGACTCCGAGCGCTTCGAGCCGCCGGGATCAGAACGTACGCGCTCATCTGCCCCGTCATGCCATTCATCACGGACGTGGAAGGCATCATCGATCTCGTGGCTCCGCTCGTGAGCCGCATCTACGTCTATCGGATCGAGATGAAGACCGAGACGGACGCGAACTGGCAACACGTCAAACGGATCCTGGAACGGCATGACGCGAAGCTGGTCGACGAGTACCGCCGGATTGCGTTCTCTCCGGAGCATCCGTACTGGATCGAGCTTCGATCCCGTCTGTCGGCGCTCTCACGACCCAGCGGGGTGGAGCTCGCCATCGAAGTGTAGACGCCGGGTTTATGGCGATAGGGAGGCCCCGTGATCCGTGACGACGATCTTATCGAACGAGAAGAGGCGCTCCGCCGGTGGTTCGTGTCGGACTCCGATCCGGTTCGCGCACAGATCGACGGCCTCGACATCGGCTGGGGCGGCGTCCAGCGTTGGATCACGTCCGTCCTTCCCCTGAAGGCGTCCCGACGACACCTCGACTTCGCCTGCGGCTACGCCACCTTCATCGCCCAGCTGGCCTGGCGATTCCCCCGGATGAGGATCGTCGGGCTGAACATCGACTTCGAGGGACCGCACGCGTCGGCGCGAGAGCTCGTCAGGCAGGCCGGCGCCGCCGACCGATGCGAGTTCGTGCGGGCCGACGCGCGGGCGATGCCGTTCCCGGACGGATCGTTCGACTCGGCCAGCTGCTTCCTCGGGCTGCAGGACGTCGAGATCGGCTTCGGCGAGGCGGGCGTCCGCGATGCGCTCGCAGAGGCGGCTCGCGTCCTCAGGTCGAGGGGCATCCTCGTCGTCGCCGACGAGTTCCCGCTCGAAAGGCTCCGCGAACTCCTGGGGCGCCTTCCTGTCGAACCCCTCCGGTTCGACGAACGCGAACTCAACGTCCGCTGGAACCGGGAGATCGCCGAACGGGCGATCGAGCTCTACGCCGACGGCTGGGAGGCCCAGGTTCGCTCCGACGATCCCGGCGCGAAGCGGGAGGCGCGAGCGGTGACCCTGGCGCGGATGCGCGACGACCTCGAACGGCAGCTGACCGACCGCGGCTTCTACGTCCCGTTCGGGCCGATCCGGCTGGCGATCGCCCGGAAGACGCGCCGCTAGACGATCCCCTCGTCGCGCAGACGGAACGCCGCGTCGAGGACGACGTCCGCCTGCAGCCGGCACGTCTCGCCATAGCGGTCGTCCAAGCGGCTCGGGTCCCATCCCTTCGCGAGGTCGATGTACGGCTGGAAGACGGCGCCGCCGGGAACCCCGGACGACCGGCAGACGGCGAACAGCGTTGCCGCTTCGCCGTTCTCCATCGAGAAGCAGCCGTGCCGCCGGAAGGATTCGACCGCCTCCGGCGTGATCCGGTAGAGGGCCTCGCAGGAGGCGTTCCCCCCGACGTGCACGGCCGCGCCACGCGCCCTCGCCGAATCGGCGAGCGCCGCGACGACCGCCGGATCGGCCTCGATCCGCCCCCCCGAGTTCCCGTAGTGGATCGAGGTCCCGTCCGGCCCGACGGCGAACGACGGGACGAGGACGTCTCCGAACGCCACGGGAGCCCCGAGCGACCAGGCCGCGCAGGCGAGGAAGACGGCGCGGACCCCTCCGGCGATCAGATCTTCGACCGTGCAGGCGAGCGGGGACGCGCCCATCGGAGGGACGAGGACGAGCACGTCGAGCCCGTCGTCGCGCCCCCGTTTCGTCACCCGCGGCGCGCTGTACGGGTGCACGTTCGGACCGAGCCATTCCGCGTCCTCCAGGCGACACCGCTCCTCCAACCGTTCGACGATCCCGCGGTTGAACGTCAGCACCGCGACGCCGGAGAGGTCGAGGTCTTCGTCCGCCGATCCGGCGTTCCGCGCGGCCGCCGTGACCTGACTGGTACTGATCAGGTACGCCATTCGTCCCTCCTTCCACAAGCGACGATACGTTCCGGGGATTCGATTCGGACGGAGAACCTGCAGACAGGGTCTCCGCGTCCGATGGCTTGCTCGAGGCGGACGAGCACTTGACGGCCGAGCGCTCTCTCGAACAGTGCCCTGACGAACCCTGTCGAACACGCGCAGAACGCGGGAGACAGCTCCACCAGGCCCTCTCGGACAAGCGGGCACCCGCACCGTTCGCAGACCGACACGATTCCGCCCGCCTCCCGTCGCCACACGCCGCACCACGAGACGTCCCGGTTCAGCCGATCGAGCAGTCCGTCGAGATCGGCGGCCCTTTGTCCGGCCGCTTCCGCTCGGTCGAGGTCGCCGTGATGGACGGCGCAGGTCTTCCCGCACGCTTCGAGCAATGGGGTCCACACCTCGGCGTCGACGTTCGCATCGAGCTCCGACAGGAGGCTCCGCACCCACTTGCGCAGCAGCTCCACCCCGAAGTCATCGAACGGCATCTTCGTTCCGCCCATCACCCTTGCGCGGTATGGCGGACTCGGCCGATGTCAGCGTACGCCCCGCTCGTCGCCGTGAGGATCATCTTCTCGGTATCGATGTTCCTCGGCATCACGTAGATCGGCCGCATCCTCTCCATCTTCGATTCGATGTCGCCGGTGAGGATGTCGCGATCCCCCGATGCGGCGACCACGCGACCGCAGAACAGGATCGCTCCCGACTCGTCCACTTCCTTGTACCACTCCAGTGTGCACTCGAGATGCGCCTTGCACTCCTCGATCCGCGGTGGGGTCACGATGGCTGACGGAATCGCGGTCAACCCCGATTCGGCGATCTCATCGACGTCATCGCCGTACGATCGCGCGGTTCGCGCCGCCGCCCCGCCGATCTCCGCCCCTGGGACGTTGACGACAAATTCACCGTCGCGGAGGATGTTCCGGCCGGTGTGGTGGAACCTGCCGCAGTAGAAGGCGAACATCTGGTTCGGAACGAAGCCGAACGGGAGGCCCCAGTTGTTAACCTCGCAATTGGGGATCCCATTCTCCTTGAGCGTCGTGACCAGAAACAGAAGCTGCGGAATCTGAATGTGACGCCAGATCCAACGGCCGAGCTGCTCTCTCTCCTCGTACTCAGGGAATTCCAGACCTTCCGGTATCGAGAGCGGAACATCGAGCTTCATCGTCGACCTCCTTCACCCGCGGGGGTACCCGACGGCACCGCCCTTATCGTGCTGGAGATTCAGACGCGAGACAAGCCGGGCTCTCGACGCCGGCCGCGGAGGGGGTACGGCATCCCAATTTGCCGAAGAGGAAGCGCTGTCGGCGGTTCTCTTGCCGAACCGCGCGGCACCGGGCGTCCGCCTCGGCGCGATGAGCTCAGTCACAATCGTCCTCCCTCTGCGGCCGGCTGTGGACCTGGCTCGTCGTGCCGAGAAGGGCGCTCGCGGCCAAGGGGCGACCGGACCGAATCGGCCGGAGCTTGACGGAGCCCCGCTTCGTGCTCCACTCTCGGGAGGAAGGAGGCAGACATGGCCGAGACGATTGCGGCGCTACGACGGGAGGCCCTGTCGTGGCTGAAGGACTCATCGACCGCCTACATGGCGACGATCGAGGGCGACCAGCCCCGCGCGCGGCCGGCCTCGATCCTCTGGCGCGAGGACTCCGCTTGGCTGACGTCGGGGACGTCGAACGGGAAGACGCTGCAGGTGCGGAGGAACCCCGCCGTCGAGCTCTGCATGCCGATCGAACGGGACGGTCGCCACGGCTACGTACGGCTGGCCGGCACGGCCGAGATCGTCACCGACCCGCAGATCCGAGCCAGGATCGGCGCGGAGTTCCCGTTCTTCGACACGTTCTGGAACGGGTCGGACGACCCCCGATACGCGCTCATTCGCGTTCTGCCGAGCGAGGTCCGCTACCTCCGGCCGGAGGAGGATCACCACCACACGATCTACCTGTGACGCGAGGACGTCCGGATGAAGCGGATCGCTTCGCGCCCGCTAGCGCGGAGCGATCGTCGCCAGGTACTCCGGCCAGCGGATCTCCGTCAACTGGAGCGGGTTCCCGTCCGGATCCGCGAAGTTCGCGATGCGCGCGCCCCAGACCGCGTCGTGCGGGCCCTCGGAGAACTTCACGCCTTCCGCGGCGAGCCGGCGATGGGCGTCGTCCACGTCGTCGACGAGCAGGTCGATGCACGGTTCGCCCGCCCGTGGCTCCTCCCTCTCCCCCCAGGTCTTCACCCCGATCTCGACGCCGCCGCAGTCGAATCCCGCGTAGTCCTTGAACTCGTACTTCTTCGTCAGCCCGAGGACGCCCCCGTAGAAGTCGACCGCTCCCTTCAAGTCGGACACGGTGAGCGTTACCGACCAGATCCTCCCGATCATGAGACCTCCTCCCCTTGGACCGATCCTCGCGTCGGGACGCTCCGCTCCGTTCGCGCCCCTACGACTCCAATCGGAACGGCGGGTACTCGTCGGTCATCAGCGCCGCGTAGGCGAGGACGCGGAACGTCCAGCGGTTCATCCCGATCACCAGCCGGAAGATGTCGCTCGGATACCTCCCGGTGAACAGCAACGTGACACCGGCGAAGATCGTCAGGATGAAAGTGAGACCGAACTCGTAGAAGCCGGCGCCGCCCTGGAGGACCCCGATGACGATGTAGTGCGGGATCGCCAGCAGCCACCACTTCACCAGCGCCAGGCCGGGGGAGAGCCGCTCCGGATACCGGACGTCGAGGTCGGCCGGATAGCCGCCGGCCCGGAGGGTGAACGGCGGGTACTCGTCCGTGCCGAGCGCGTCGTAGCCGTAGAAGGCGACCCGCCACGACCAACGGAGCACCCCGACGTTGTAGTCGAACAGCCCGCGCGGGTACCGGCCGGTGAACAGGATCGCGAAGAGCGACACGAGCCAGGAGACGGCGCATCCGCACCAGAGGAACGGCAGGACGACGAAGTGCGGGATCAACAGGAACCACTTCACCAGCCAGAGCGCCGGCGAAAGTGGCTCGGTCAACTCCGCCTTGAACGTCAGCGGGAAGCCGCCCGACACCGGCGGTTGTGCCACCGCTGCCGCTTGCGGCGCGCTCCTCGCACGCCGCGCGACGGCCAGGACCAGCGCCAGGCCGATCGCGATCAGCACCACGCCGCCGGCGAGGAAACCGATCCCGACCGCGAGGAACCACGGGGCCTCGACGCCGACCGTCCCGGTCGCCTCGATCCCGCGGGATCCGTCGGCGTTCATCGCGACGATCGTCCAGTCGCCCCGCTCGACCGCCCAGACGAGCGTCTGCGTCCCTTCACCCTGGGCGCTCGCCCGCCAGAACGACTGATCGCCGGGAAGCGCCGGCGCCTCCGAGCCGACGTGATCCGTGTACTCGGTCGTCCACACCCGATTCTTCCGGTACTCCTCGAAATCGATCTTCTCGATCTCCGAATAGGAGACGTCCGACAAGTAGGCCTCGAGATCGGTGCGCGGAGCGATCCCCAGGAAGATCGGTCGTTCCGCCGTCATCCGGATCCGCACCGTGGTCGGGCGCCGATACCACCAGATCCAGTCGCCCTCGAAGACCGCCTCTCCGGTCACGGCGTAGGTGTCCCGCTCGAGCTTCGCCGACGGCGTCGTCAGGAACCCGTCCTCGTCGGTGAACCCCAGATCGATCCCGACCAGCGCCCCGCCACCGAGCAGCAGCCCCACACCGACGAGGAGGACCAGACTTCCGACGATCAGCGAAACGACCTTCCCTGCGCTCATCCCTCGTCCCCCTTGATGTGACCCGGCTGTGCCGGCGGCGTCGCGAACGGCGCATCATAGCTTCTCCGTCAAAGTGGGGCAAACGCCTCGGTCGCGGATTGACGGGGCGGCATCCGCAGGGTAGGGTGCTGTCGGGCCCTGTCGGGAGCGTCCGACAGGCGTTCGGGAGGTGCAAGATGAAGGGGGAGCCCGTCGTTCCGCCGATCGTCCACTCCGCCACGTACCGGTTCGAGACGACCGCGGACCTGATCGATGCGGTCCGTCACCGGACCGGGTACGTCTACTCCCGCTGGGACAACCCGACCGTCCGCGAGACGGAACGGCGCCTCGCCGGGATCGAGGGGACCGAAGAATCGGTCGGATTCGCCTCCGGGATGGCGGCGATCACGACTTCGATCCTCGCGCACGTCGGGCCGGGGGATCGCGTCGCCGCGATCGCGACCTACGGCGAAACGGTCCGCTTCCTCGACGACTTCCTGCCGTCGATCGGCGTCGCGGCGACGCGGTTCACGGCCGACGGGATCGGCGCGTGCGAGGACCTGCTCCGTCGCGGCGTCACCGTCCTGTACCTCGAGTCGCCGATGAACCCGCTGTTGCGGATTCTCGATGTCGAATCCCTCGCGAAGACGGCGAGAGAGAGGGGGGCGATCGTCCTCCTCGACGCCACGTTCGCCTCACCGGTCAACCTCCGGTCGCGCGGACTCGGCGTCGACATCGTGCTGCACAGCGCCACGAAGTACCTCGGGGGGCATCACGACGTCACCGCCGGATTCGCCTGCTGCGACGCGCGGACGGCCGAGCGCGTCAGGAGGCTCCGGCGGATGCTCGGCGGCGTCCTCGATCCGACGCAGGCCTATCTCGTCTGGAGAGGGCTGCAGACGCTCGAGGTGCGGGTGCAGCGCCAGAACGAGTCCGCCGGGAGGATCGCCCGCTGGCTCGTCGATCGGCCGAGCGTCCGTGCGGTTCACTACCCCGGACTCGAGCGCCATCCGGACCACGCGCTCGCCGCGCGGCAGATGACCGGCTTCGGCGGGGTGATCAGCTTCGAACTGGAGGCGGACTACGAGGGGACGACCCGGTTCATGGACCGCCTGCGTGCGATCAAGCTGGCGACGAGCCTCGGCGGGGTCACGACGCTCGCCAATCAGTCGGTCACGAACACGCACGCGTCGATGAGCGAGGAGGAGAGGGCCGCGGCCGGGATCTCCGACAGCCTCGTTCGCCTCTCCGTCGGCCTCGAACCGGTCGATGACCTGCTCGCCGATCTCGAGCAGGCACTGGAGGCGGTCTCGGCGTAGAAGGCGCGCCCGGGGCTCCCCTGATCGGGCGAGGCCCCGGGCGGCCGAGCGAGGAGGCTACGACGTCAGGAGATCGATGACGTCGTCGGTCAGCTCCTCCAACCCCTCCTCGCCGATCCGGACGAAGGCGGAGCCGACGCGGACGACGACGCGTTCCCCGATTGCGAGGTGCGGACCGATCCACGGGACAACCTCGGTCAGCTCGAAGTACGCGTCGCTGAAGGCAACGACGCCGATCGTCTCCTGATCCGAGTACCCGCTGTCGACCCAGACCCCGTCGCGGAAGAAGTACGTCCGATCCTCGACGATCCGGACGCCCTCGACGCTCGCCTGCACCGTCTCGGCCTCGGACAGGGCCTTGAGCGACGACGCCCCCGCCACGGCGTTCGCCCCGACGGCCGGTGCGGCGGCCGCCCGCCGGACCGCGTCGGCCGCCTCCTCGTCGGAGACCACTTCCCCATCGACCAGGAACGAGGTGTACGGGGTGACGATCCCGTAGCGGCGGCTCAGGGAGACGACCGCATCGACCAGTTCGTCGCTCTCCCCGTACAGGCGGATCCGGCTCAGCAGGTACGAAATCTTCCGGCCAACCCAGAGGCGCGGGAGGAACGCGTCCTCCAGCGCGGAGGCGGGGAACGTCTGCAGCGTCGTGTACGACGTCGCCGCTCCGGCGGCGTCCCCCGACACGGTGACGCGCGCCTCCCCTTCGCCGCGGTAGCGGCCGAGGATGAGGAGCTGCGTCCCGCGGAAGAGGTCCGGCAGCACGCTCGGGTAGACGTCGTAGATCTCGATCCCGTCGACCGTCAAGGCGGTGTTCGCGAGGACCGGGGACGCGATCTTCCGATAAAAGTTCGAGAGGGCGACTTCCAGGTTTTCGCCGGGGAGGACGTACGTCGTCGTCCCCCGGTTCTCCTGCGCGAGCTGGTCGAGGAGGACAGTGTTGACGTCGTTGCCGACGCCGAAGGCGAACAGGCGGGCGCCCGTGAGGTTCGCCCCGGCCGCGTGCTCGGCGATCGTGGCCGGGTCGACTTCGCCGACGGTCGGTTCCCCGTCGGTGAGGAAGACGAGGAAGCGCGGGCGCTCGTTCGCCTCGAACAACGAGAAGGCGAGGGACAGCGCGTCGTCGATGTTCGTCCCGCCCTGGGCCTCGATCCCCGAGGCCCAGGCGGTCGCCTGCGCGATGTTCGCCGCGGAGACCGGCACGAGCTCCGTCTGGAGCGCCCGGTGGACGTCGGAGAAGGAGATCAGCGCGAACCGGTCGTCGGGATTCAGGTTCTCGAGGACGAACCGGAGGGCCTCCTTCGCCTGCTCGATCTTCCGTCCGCTCATGCTCCCCGACGAATCGAGGACGAAGACGAGGTCCTTCGGGATCGCCGCGGCGGCCGCCGCGAGCGCCGGCGGGGTCACGATCAGCAGGAAGAAGCCGTCCTCGCCGGGGACGCGGTACGTGAGCAGCGTCGTCCCCATCGCGGCGGGCGAGACGGAGTAGTAGAGGAGGAAGTCCCCCGCGGGCAGGACGTCGAAATCCTCGAACCGCCCCGTCGCCGCCTTCTCGGCCGTGCGGACGACGCCGAGGGCGTGGGTCGGGGAGTAGACGGCCGACAGAGGCGCGCTCGTTTGGAGATCGACGGAGATCGTCACCCGCTCGAGCGGCCGCGCCGAGAAGCGCTCGGTGTCGAGCGGATAGCGATATCGGTACGTCCCGCCTTCGGCCGACAGCAGTTCGGAGTACGCGATCTCGATCCGGCGTTCCCCGCCGGCCGGGATCGGGAAGATCCACGCCGACAGGGTGTCGCGCCCGACGTATTCGAGGAGGGCCGGGTCGATCGCCCGACGGACGTAGTCCTCGTAGATCGCCCGCGCCTCGTCCGCGTCGAGGATCCGCGCCTCGAGCGCCTCGCCGTCGACCCACATCGTGAAGCTCGACACGACCGCCCCGGGCGGGAGCGGGAAGACGTACCGACCCTCGACGTCGCGGCCGGTGTCGTTCCGGAAGAGCTGATCGACGCGCGTCGTGACGACCCCGTCGCGGATCGTGACCGAGACGTCGTGATAGAGGATCGACAACCACCCGTGCTCGGGGTGGTCCGGAACGATCACCCCGTCGGCGAGCGCGCCGACGGAGAGACCCATCATCAACGCGGTTGTCGCGAGGAAAATCGACCCAACGATCCGGCGCTGCATGACCATCGCCTCCGTGAAAGGGATCGGGAGACTTACACGGTCGGGACCGTTCGGTTCATGGCCGCGCCGACGGGCGCACGTCCGCAGCCGTCACGGCTGCGCTGCAGGGTCCCACGACGACAGGCGCTCGGCGGCCTCGTGGATCCGGCCGGTCGGCGCGGTCGCCGAGACGCGGACGAATCCCTCACCGGCCGGACCGAAGAACGTTCCCGGGGCCACGGCGATCCCGGTCTCGTTCAGCAGACGGAGCGCAAACGGCTCGGCCGTCTCGCCGTCGGGCATGCGGGCCCACAGGTAGAGCGTCGCCCGCGGGCTCGCCGCGGCGAGCCCGGCCGCGGCGAGCGCGTCGACCAGGACGGCGAGACGGTTTCGATAGATCGCGTTCCGCTCCTCGATCCATGCCTCGTCCGTCCCGAGCGCGGCCACGGCGGCGGACTGCAGCGGGCGGAACAACCCCGAGTCCACGTTCGACTTCATCCTCCGCAGGAGCTCCAGCGCTTCGGCGTTTCCGACCGCGTACCCGATCCGCCATCCGGCCATGTTGTACGTCTTCGACAGCGAATTGAACTCGATCGCCACGTCGGCGGCGCCGGGCACCTGCAGGATGCTCATCGGTCGGCATCCGTCGAACCGAACGTCGGCGTACGGCGCGTCGTGGCAGAGGAGGAGGCCGTTCTCCCGGGCGAAGGCGACGGCCCGTTCGAGCGTCTCCGCGACCGCGACCGCGCCGGTCGGGTTGTTCGGGTAGTTGAGCCAGATCGCCTTGGCCCGGCACGCGGACTCCGCGGGGATCGCGTCGAAATCCGGAACGTAGTCCCGTTGCGCCACGAGAGGGAAGCGGGCGATCGTCGCCCGCGAGAGGACGGCGCCGGCGCCGTACGGCGCGTATCCGGGATCGGGCAGCAAGACGACGTCGCCGGGATCGAGGATCGCCTGCTGGAGGTGGACGATCCCCTCCTTCGATCCGAGCAGACAAGCGACCTGAGACTCGGGATCGAGCCGGACGCCGAACCGCCGCTCGTAGTACGCGCGGACGGCGTGACGCAGCTCGGCGCTTCCTCGATAGCCGGGGTACCCGTGTCCGGTCGGCAGCCGGAGCGCGTCGCACGCCGCCTCGATGACCGCCGGCGGAGGCGGCAGATCCGGGTTTCCCATGTCGAGGCGGATCACGTCGAGGCCACGTCCTTCGGCGGCGCGGCAGTGCGCCGCCCACCGGGAGAACGGGTATTCCGGCACCCCCGCCAAGCGTTCCGATGGGATCATCGCCGCGCCCCGCGAAGATGCTCCAGCAACGCGGTCAGCCCGAGTCGGTAGCTCGCCGCGCCGAACCCCACGACCTGCCCGACGCAGACCGGCGCGACCAGCGAACGGCGGCGGAACTGCTCCCGCGCGTGGACGTTCGTAAGATGCACCTCGACCGTCGGCAGGCCGACGGCGCGGATCGCGTCCCGCAGCGCGATGCTCGTATGCGTGTACGCCGCCGGATTGATCAGGATGCCGTCGGCCCACGCCGCTGCGTCGTGGATCGCGTCGATCAGGACGCCTTCGTGGTTCGATTGGACCGCGCGGATCTCGGCGCCGGCGTCCGCTGCCGCGCGTCGCAGTCCACCGTCGATCTCGGCCAGCGTCGCCCCGCCGTACACGGCCGGCTCGCGCGTTCCGAGAAGGTTCAGGTTCGGCCCGTGCAGCACGAGGACGCGCAGTCCGCCCTTGTCGTTCGCCTCGCTCATGACATGCTCCTCGCTCCCATTTCCGTTAACACCCGGCGGACCGCGTCCTCCGGCACGCCACCTTCGATCGCCACCTCCCCGATCGAATGCGGAAGGATCCACCGCAGTCCGTCCGTCGTCCGCTTCTTGTCGCGGCGCATCGCGTCGATCAGCCGATCGACCTCGACGTCCGGACAGCGCGTCGGCAACCCCCACCGCGCGAGCGCCGATTCGACCGCGCGGACGAGCGACGGATCCGCTTCACCGAGCGCCACCGCGAGCCGCGCCGCCGCGACCAGGCCGATCGCCACCGCTTCGCCGTGGCGGATCGCGTAGCCGCTCGTCGCCTCCACCGCGTGGCCGGCGGTGTGCCCGAGGTTGAGCGTCGCCCGGCGCCCGCGCTCGGTCGGATCGTCCTCGACCACGGCGATCTTGACGCGCACCGCGCGGGCGATCCGGTCCACCGCGTCACTCGACCACCAGGTCTCGGGGTCGTCGGGCCCGCTCGACAGCCCATGGAACAGCTCCGGATCGCCGACGATCCCGTGCTTAATCGCCTCGGCCAGGCCGGATCGCAGTTCGACGTCGGGAAGCGTCCGCAGGACGCGCGGGTCGACGACCACCAGTTCTGGCGGCCAGAACGCGCCGACGAGGTTCTTCCCTCGCGGCAGATCGACCCCGGTCTTGCCACCGACGCCGGCGTCGATCATCGCCAACAGCGTCGTCGGCACCTGGACGACGCGCACACCCCGCAAGTACGTCGCCGCCGCGAACCCGGCCATGTCGGTCGTCACGCCGCCGCCCAGGCCAATCACGACCCCGCGCCGGTCGAGTCCGGCGTCGAGCAGGTCGTCGTACAGCCGCTCGATCGTCTCCAGCCGTTTGTGCGCTTCGCCGTCGGGCACGAGGCAGACCTCGGCGCGATATCCGGCGCGCCGCAACGAGGCGAGCGCCGCTTCCCCGTGATGGGCGCCAACGATCGGATTGGTAACGACGGCGATCGGCGCCGATCGCTCGATCCCCACCGACCGCATGGCGTCGCCCAACCGCTCCAGCCCGCCGAGCCCGATCCGCACGCTGTACCCGCCGGTCTCGTGGCGGACCGGCAGCTCGACCTCGCCGAGCAGCTCGGCGATCGCGTCGACGACCTCGGCCGGCGTGCGCGACGTGGTGTCGACGTGATGCGGCAGCGCCGCGTACGCTTCGGCCCGTTCGGCGAGCAGCCGTTCGATCCGTTCCCGACGATCGTCGGTGTCCCGGCCCAGGAGCGGCCGCTCGGCGGATCCGTCGAGCCGGTGGAG
Organism: uncultured Thermotogae bacterium; assembly: GCA_964530075.1. GTDB lineage: Bacteria > Bipolaricaulota > Bipolaricaulia > UBA7950 > UBA9294 > JANQEA01. The sequence goes on along the minus strand of CAZGXU010000027.1, from coordinate 13,185 downwards.
GAGCTCGTCGACGTCGCACGTCAGACAGACAACGATCCCCGTCGCGTCGAACGACGCGCGGACGCCGGCGTCGAGGAGCGCCCCGCCGCCGGTCGCGACCACCGCCCCGCCCCGGCGGGCGGCGTCCCGGCAGGCCGCGCCCTCGAGCGCGCGAAACCCCGCCTCGCCCCGCTCGGCGAAGATCTCCGGGATCGAGCGACCGACGCGCGCCACGATCCCCTCGTCCACATCGAGAAACGGCCGGCCGAGCCGGTCGGCGAGGAGCCGCCCGACGATCGACTTGCCGGTCCCCATGAACCCTGTGAGAACGACGTTCTCGTCACGCATTCCGTCTCCACGCCGCCCAGTGCGCCGTCATCTCCGCGAGGCTGTCGCCGCCCAGCTTGTCGCGCAACGCCCCCGCAAGCGTCCACGCGACCATCGCCTCCCCGACAATCGACGCCGCCGGTACGGCGCAGACGTCGGCACGCTGGTACGCCGTCTCGGCCGGTTCGCCGGTGCGCAGGTCGACCGACGGCTGCGGCGCAACCGTCGAGGGGATCGGCTTCATCGCCGCGCGAACGACAATCGGCTCACCGTTCGTCATCCCCCCCTCGATCCCGCCGGCGCGGTTCGACGCGCGTCGAGGCCGTCCGGCGCCGTCGGGAACGAACGCGTCGTGCACCTCGGTCCCGCGGCGGGCGGCGTTGGCGAACGCGGCTCCGATCTCGATTCCCTTGACCGCCGGGATCGAGGCGACGGCGGCGGCGAGCTGCGCGTCGAGCCGTCGGTCCCACTGCGCGTGCGAACCGAGGCCGATCGGCGCGCCGGTAACGACAACCGTGAACACCCCGCCGAGCGAGTCGCCCGCATCGCGGGCCGCATCAATCGCGGCGATCATCCGCCGGCTCGCCTCCCCGTCCGGACAGCGAACCGGGTCCTCGTCCGCGCGGCGGTGCAGCATCTCGGGCGGCTCGTCCGCGATCGACGCTCCGACGGAGCCGAGCGCTTCGACGTAACTGTAGACCCGCACGCCGAACGGCTCAAGCATCGCCCTGGCGATCGCGCCGACCGCCACCCGCGCGGCCGTTTCGCGGGCGCTCGCCCGCTCGAGGATCGGCCGGGCGTCGTCGAGCGCATGTTTCGTCATCCCGGCGTAGTCGGCATGCCCCGGCCGCGGGACGGTCAGCGGATCGAGGTCCCCGGAGGCCCATCGATCCTTCCAGTTCGCCCAGTCGCGGTTGGCGATCCGCACGACGACCGGCGCGCCGATCGTCCGGCCTGCGATCACCCCGCCGAGGATCTCGACGCGATCGGCCTCGATCTCCATCCGCCCGCCGCGACCGTACCCGACCCGGCGCCTCGCCAGGTCGCGGTCGATCGCCCCGCGATCGATCGCGAGGCCGGCCGGCAGCCCGTCGACCACGGCGATCAAACACGGACCGTGCGACTCCCCTCCGGTCATGAACCTCATTCGCACACCCCCCCGGGCGCCGCTTCGCAGGCGCGCGCCATGGCGTCGACCGGCGCTTCGCGGCCGGTCCACAGCTCGAACGCCCGCGCGCCTTGGGCGACCAGCATCCCGAGCCCACCGAGGCCCGGCGCACCGGACGCGCCCGCCTGCCGGAGCAGTTTCGTCCTCCGGGGGACGTAGACGAGATCGCAGGCCAGCGTCCCGCTCGGGAACGGCGCGGCGTCCGGCCAGACCGACCGGTCGACGTCGGGCCACATACCGACCGGCGTCGCCTGGACGAGAAGGTCGCTGCGGGCCGCCGCCGCGACGAGCGTCTCGTCGGTCAACCGCTCGCCGCTCAGTCGCCCCTCGCCGTCGTCGAGGTCCCGAACGAGGCGGTCGACCCGCTCCGGCGTCCTTCCGAGCACCGTCACCCGCCGGGCCCCGGCGCCCAGCAGGCCGTAGACCGCCGCGCGCGCCGCGCCGCCGGCGCCGACGACCGCCGCCGTCTCGCCCCGCGGATCGAACCCGGACCGGATCAGGGCGTCGACGAACCCCCGGTGGTCGGTGTTGTCCCCGACCAGATTCGGCTCCCTTCCGTCTTCCCGTTCGATGCAGACGACGTTGACCGCGCCGAGTGCGCGCGCCTCGTCGCTCCACCGATCGAGCCCGCTCATCACGTCCGTCTTGTGCGGCACCGTCACGTTGGCGCCGCGGAAACCGAGCGACGCGAGCCCGCGCGCCGCCGCCGCCGCGCCGCCGGGAACGACCGGAAGGGCGACGTACCGCCAGTTCATCCCGAGGGCGTCGAACGCGGCGTTGTGCATCGCCGGCGAGAGGCTGTGCTCGACCGGCCACCCGAGGAGGCCCACCAGCTGCGTCCGTCCGTCGATCACGCGGGCCTCCTCAGCCGCTCCCCTTCAGCGAAGAACCCGGGGTACGAGTCCTCCGCCCGCTCCGCCCCGTCGATCGTCACCGGGCCGTCGGCGATCCACCCGGCGACGGCCAGTGCCATCACCAGCCGATGGTCACCGCGCGCGTCGACCCCGCCGCCGCACAGCCGCGTCGGCCCGTCGACGGCGAACCCGTCCAGACGACCTTCGATCCGCGCTCCGAGGCGGCGCAGCGAATCGACGGTCGACGCGATCCGATCGGACTCCTTGACCCGTAGTTCGCCGGCGTCTCGGACCACCGTCGTCCCGTGCGCCTGCGTCGCGGCGACCGCGAGGACCGGGAACTCGTCGATCATCCGCACGACGGCCTCTCCCTCGACCGCGGTGCCGCGCAGCGCGCGCGCCTCGACCACCAGGTCGGCCATCGGCTCGCCGGCCTCGATCCGCTCGTTCTCGGCCTCGATCGAGGCGCCCATCGCGCGGAGCACGTCGATCAGCCCGGTGCGCGTCGGATTGATCCCGACGCCCGCCAGCGTCAATCGCGAGCCGGGCAAGAGCGTCGCGGCGACGAGCCAGTACGCCGCCGAGCTGGCGTCGCCGGGGACGCTCAGATCGATCGGCGCCAATCGCCCCGCCGGCGAGACGGCGATCGTCCGCCCGTCGACCCGCACGTCGGCGCCCATCGCGGCGAGCATCCGCTCGGTGTGATCCCGCGACGGACCGGGCTCGTGCACGAGGGTCGACCCCTCGGCCGTCAGTCCGGCCAGAAGGAGCGCGCTCTTCACCTGGGCGCTCGCGACCTCCTGGCGGTGCTCGGCCCCGTGCAGCGTCGTCCCGCGGATCCGCAGCGGCGCCCGCCCGCCCTCGGACTCGATCCGCGCCCCCATCCGGCGGAGCGGGTCGACGACCCGCGCCATCGGGCGGCGGAGCAGCTGCTCGTCGCCGGTCAACAGGCTGGTGAACGGCTGGCCGGCCAGCACGCCGGCCAGGAGGCGCATCGTCGTCCCTGAGCGGACGCAATCGAGCGGGGCCGCCGGGCGCCGGAGCCCTCGCAGCCCGACCCCGCGTACCGCGACGGCCCCGTCCTCGCTGTCGACCATCTCGACCCCTAGATCCTCCAGACATCCGCGGGTCGCGCGGCAGTCGTTCGACCGCAGGAGGCCGCGGATGCGGCTTTCGCCGTCGGCGAGCGCCGCCAGCAGGAGCGCCCGGTGCGAGATCGACTTGTCGCCGGGCACCCGAACCGCGCCGCGGATCGGCCTGCAAAGCGGCCCGACCGTTCGCTTCATCGGTACATCCTCCTCCGCTCCTCGCGGCTGAACGTCAGGGTCGCGACCAGCGCGTCCTCCGCCTCCGCCTCGATCATCCCGACGAGCCGGTTGAACCGATCGCGGAAGACGTCGGCCGACCGGAGCACCGCGTCGCGGTTGGTCGCCAGGATGTCGAGCATCATCTTCACGTCGCTCCCGGCCACGCGGCTCGTGTCGCGGTATCCGCCGGCGACGATCGTCCACGCCGCCGGATCGTCGGACGTGGTCGCGTCGGCCGTCTGGACCAGCGCGCAGGCGAGCAGGTACGGCAGGTGGCTGAGCGTGGCGACCAAGCGGTCCTGGCGCGCTCCGTCGAGGACGAGCGGCGTCGCGCCGACCGCCTCGACCAGCGCGCGGCCGAGCGCCAGGGCCGCATCGGAGGTGCGCTCGAGCGGGCAGAGGATGAACGTGCATCCGCGGTAGAGGTCGACCTCAGCTTCGACGACCCCGCTCGTCTCCTTGCCGCACATCGGATGCGCCCCGAGCGGCTCGATCCCGGCCGGCAGCCCGTCCATCGCTCCAAGAATCTCGGCCTTGGTGCTCCCGAGGTCCATCACCAGGGAGCCCGGCGGCAGGCGGTCCGCCAGTTCGCGCAGCTGGGCGACGATCGTCCGCACCGGGGTGGCGAAGACGACGATGTCGGCGCCGCCCAGGGCGACCGCCTCGTCGGTCGTCCCCTCATCGATCAGCTCGAGGCGCCGCGCCTGATCGATCGTCTCCTCACGCCTCGCCAGGCCGACGACCGCACGACAGCGACCGCGCAGCGCGCCGGCGAGGGAGCCGCCCATCAACCCGAGGCCGACGATGACCGCGCGGCAGTCGGCGAGAGGCTTCACATCCGCCTCCCCACCGCCGCGGCGATCGCCGCCACGGACTCCCTCAGCCGCGCGAACCCCTCCGGCCGAAGCGATTGGGCGCCGTCCGAGACGGCCTCCTCGGGACGATGGTGCACCTCGACGATCAGGCCGTCGGCCCCGGCGGCGATCGCCGCCCGCGAGACCGGCTCGACGAGCTCCCGCTTCCCGGTGCCGTGGCTCGGATCGACGATCACCGGCAGATGGGTCAACCCCTTCAACATCGGGACCGCGTTGATATCGAGCGTGTTCCGGGTGTACGGCTCGAAGGTCCGGATCCCGCGCTCGCACAGGATCACCCGGTCGTTTCCGTGGCTGAGGATGTACTCGGCGGCCATCAACAGCTCCTCCATCGTCGACATCATCCCACGCTTCAGGAGGACCGGCCGCTGCGCCTGGCCGACGGCGTGCAGCAGCGCGAAGTTCTGCATGTTGCGCGCCCCGACCAGGAGGACGTCGGCGTAGCTCATCACGAGCGGCACCAGCTCCGGCTGCATCACCTCGGTGACCACCGGGAGGCCGGTCTCCTCGCGGACGCGGGCGAGGATCTTCAGCCCCTCCTCGCCGAGGCCCTGGAAGCTGTACGGCGAGGTCCGCGGCTTGAACGCGCCGCCGCGAAGCATCCGCGCGCCGGCCTCCTTGACCGCTCGGCCGATCTCGGACATCTGCTCCCAGCTCTCTACCGCGCACGGCCCGGCGATCAGCACGATCCCTTTCCCTCCGATCACCGCGTCGCCAACTGCGACGAGCGTGTCCTGCGGGTGAAACTCTCGGCTGGCGCGCTTGAACGGCCGCGTCACCGGCATCGTCTTCTCCACGCCGGCCATCTGTTCCAGGTGCTCGGCGTCGAACGGGCGACCGTTGCCGATGATCCCGACAAGGGTCCGCTCCTCACCGTTCGAGATGTGCGCCTGACAGCCCATCCGCTCGATGTGCGCCACCACGTTGGTCAGCTGGGACGGCGTCGCGTCCTTCTTCATGATCACGATCATCCTCGGGCCTCCCCGGACGGATCGGGCTCGTCGATCGGCGTGGTCGCCGCGGGGTACGAGCCGAGCATCTTGACGAACGACGAGCGGCGAAGCAGCCCCATCATCGCCGCCTCGCACTCGGGATCCTGGCAGTGCCCCTCGAAGTCGAGGTAGAAGATGTACTGCCACGGGCGATTGGCGCGCGGCCGCGATTCGATCTTGCACAGGCTGACGCGGCGCGAGGCGAACTCGCCGAGGCACTCGTGCAACGCCCCGGGCCGGTGCGGGGTGGTGAAGACGATCGACGTCTTGTTCCGCTGGGCGCGCGGGGCATCGTGAAGCGACAGGACGAAGAAGCGGGTGTAGTTCGAGAACGAATCCTCGATCGCCCGGTCGAGGACCTCGAGGCCGGTCAGGTCGGCGGCCCCCTGTCCGGCGATCACCGCCACCCCCGGCTCCGGGTTCTCCAGGAGGTCGTGCGCCGCGCCGGCGGTGTCCGGGGTCTGCTCGGCGGCGAAGCCGTGTCGGGTCAGGTAGCGGGCGCACTGGGCGAGCGCCTGCGGATGCGAGCGGACGACACGGACGTCGCCGAGCGACGTCCCCACTCCGGCAAGCAGCAGGTGCCGAACCCGGAGAATCACCTCGGCGAAGATCCGCAGGTCGTGCTCCATCAGCAGCTCATACGACCAGTTGACCGACCCGGCGATCGAGTTCTCGACCGGGAGCATCCCGTGGTCGATCTCCCCTCGCTCGACGGTGGCGAAGACCTCGGCGAACGTCCCGCAGGGGACCGCCTCGACGCCGGGCCCGAAGTACTGCCGAATCGCCTCCTCGCTGTACGCCCCGGCGATCCCCTGATACGCTACGCGCGTCATGTCGCGTCCTCTCCGGCCCAGTCGGGGCGGAGCGATTTCGCCGCCCCGAGATAGACGTGCCGAACGTCGCTCGGTGCCGCGTCATCGTTGACGTGCATCAACACGCGAACGCACCGCGGCAGCGCGCCGCGAACGTCCATCTCCTGGACGCAGAGGAACGGCGTGTCAGTCCACCCCATCTCCCGCGCGGCGCGGGCCGGGTGAACCGCGTCCAGGTCCGACGTCGCGGAGAAGATCACGCTCGCGACGTCGTCCGCGCGGATCGCGTTCTCGGCGACCATCCGTTCCAGCAGCGTCCGCGTCGCGCTCAGGATCTCCTCCGTTCCGTTGCGCGGGACGTCGATCGCCCCGCGAATCCCGTAACAGACCATGTTCTCTCCCGTCGCGCCGCCACACCTCGACGTCGCCCGTCCTCCCCCCTCTCGTCCCGCCCGCGGGCGGCTCCACCGGTCCGCCGCGGCCCAAAAGAAAAGACCACAGGCCGATGCCTGTAGTCCTCTTTGACTCCCCTTCCCGATCTACGCCGACGCTAGATCGGAGGGAAGTCAGCGCTCGAAATAGTAGGAAAACGAAGCCACGGTTCGGTTCGTGAGCGGTCTCGCGTCTCGACCCGTTCCCGTGGACATGCTGGCATCATAGGGCGCGCCACGGCAGCTGTCAAGAGATCTGCACCACCGTCGCCTCGAAAACGGCGTGGGGCCGAAGGGTATGGCCGCACCGGAGGCGCCGGACGGCATGCGCCTAGCACGAAACGTAGGCGTAGACGTCGACGATCAGTCCGGTCGGGTCGCGGAGCACGGCGATGTCGCTGTTGTCGTTCCAGACCGGTTCCTCGGCGTCCCAGTGCAGGACGCTGTCGGTGTCGACCCCCGCTCCGCTGTGCACGAAGACGACGGCGCCGACCGGGAGCGTGTATCCGTCCGGAAACCGAAACACAGCGCCGCGTTCGTTCGAGACCGTCCATCCGCCGAGGTCGACCGGCCCGGTCCCGGTGTTCTCCAGCGTGAAGTACTCGTCGTTCAGGTTGGCCGCGTCGTCCCCGTCGGCGTCGTAGTGGAACGGCCAGACGAACTCGACCCGCGCCGCTTCCGCCGGGGGCGGAGGCGAATGGACGGTGACGGTCCGCGTCCCGCTCGCTCGGTTCCCTTCGTTGTCGGCGACCGTGAGACGGACCGTGAACACCGTCTCGGACTCGGCCGCGTAGGTGTGCGCCGGGGACCGTCCCGTCCCCGTGGCGCCATCACCGAACGCCCAGTCGTACCGGACGATCGCGCCGTCCGGGTCGAACGAGGCGGACGCGTCGAATCGAACGACAAGCGGGCTGTCGCCCGACTCCGGATCCAGCGTGAACAGGGCGACGGGTAGATCGTCCGGACCGGAGCAGCCGGAGACGAGGAGCACCGCGAGGAATCCGAACCAGAGCGGAAAACGACGGACGATCACTCGGCGGATCATGGCGGAAAGAATACCTCGACGTCCACAAAACACCACCGTCGATCGTCCCATGCCGCAAGCTTGGTCCCGGCGCAACGCAACATGGAGCCAGGCCGCCCGGATTCACACGATGTCGGTGCGAGCCCGACAACGCCGAGGCGGCAAGCGTGCGGGCAGGCCGCCTGAGCGTGGCCCAGTTGGCTTACGCGAACAGCGCGTAGCTGGCGTCGAGGAGGTAAGGGTTCTCACGGGCCGGAAGCATCGAGAGGCGCCCGTCGAGCGCCATCTCCGCCAAGAGGCGCGCCGTGGCCCCAATCGACGGCAGCTCCGCGATCTCGGCTGCGGAGTAGAACCGAACCGCATCGACTTCGGCACACGCGGGACGAGGCCGCCCGTCGACCTCGTCAAACCGGACGACGACGAACAGGCTGTTCTCGTTCGCGAGGACTCGGCTGCGCACGGCAACGACCCCGCCCACCGTTCCCGTGAGCCCCGTCTCCTCCCGGACCTCGCGCAGAACGGCCTCCTTGATCGACTCGTCCCGCTCGACGAAGCCGCCGGGCAGGACCCACAGCCCCCTGTCGTGACGTCCGGCCCTTCGGGCAAGAAGGACCTTCCCGCCCTCGACGATCAGCCCCCCAACGCCGACCGAGAACCCCTCACGATACCGTCTGTCGACCGACACGTCCGCCCTCCTTCTCCCGACCGATCGTCCCCATCCCCGATGCAACCTGGGGCCTGCCACTAGATCCGGAGATCGATCAGCTCCGGCGTCATCGTCGCCGTGTCGAGGACGACGACCGTCGCCCGGCCGGTCAGGTAGCCGCACGCTTCACCTGGATTGACGACGACGCACGGGCCCTCGCGAATGTCGATCTCGTGCGTGTGCCCGTAGACGACGAGATCGTAGTGACCGCTCGCGACGAGGGCGTCGATCGACTTCGGTTCGTGCATCAGCACGCCGCGCACCCCGTCGACATCGAACGTGTGGTAGCCGAGGTGGATCGGGCCGATCGTCTCGAACCGCTTCGTGAGATAGAGCCGGTCGCCGTCGTTGTTCCCGAACACGCCGACGAACTCCGCCTTAAGCTTCCCAAACGGGATCGCCGTGAACGGCGAGACGAAGTCCCCCGCGTGGAGGACGAGCTTCACCCCTTCCGCGTTGAACCGCTCCACCGCCTGCTCGATCAGCCGCAGCCGATCGTGGGTGTCCGATAGAATCCCGATCCTCATCCTGCCTCCTTGCGGGCTCGGTCGCCAGGGTCGAGTCAGTCAGTGGGGGTGGGTCTGTAGTCGACAGCCTGGATCGGGATCTCGAAGACTCTCGTGGTGAGTCGCCCGAGCTCGTCTTCGACCGTGACGCGAACGAGACCGTTTTGTGCCGGGATCTCCAGCGTACCTTCGTGCACGGAGGGGTAGTCATCGATGAGCCGGTTCGTCACGCGATAGCTTGTCGGATACCCCTCGTCCAATCCCGTCGGCGAGTAGGGTAGTCCGTCGGTGTCGATGCTGGCGTAGACAGGATATACGATGCACGCGTTCTCGATGATCCATCTGTTCCAGTAGGCGTGACAGACGCCCGGCTGGTACGGTGGATAGAACACGGTGAAGGGTGCCGAGCTGTGCGACCCCTCCACCTCGACGGACTGCAGACGCCACGCTTCAGCGTAGGTCACGATGACCTCGATCAGCGTGCGCTCCATGGGCTCCAGTTGCCAGAGGTCGTTCTTCCCGTTGATCCTCAGGCCCCGAATCTCGGGACGCGGGTTATTCCCCGTGGCCCGGACGGTCTCTGACAGTGTGGTCTCTCCGTCCGTCCAGGTCACGACGGCCGTCCAATCGAGCGAATCGACCGTCACGTCCAGAACGCCGTCCGCCTGAGGTCCGACGGTTTTGTCAGGCAGTGCGAATGTGAAGGTTCCCGCCGGCGCTCTGCACATGATCCTCGCTAAGTAGGGGACTCGCCCGTCATTCGGGGTGATCCATGCGGTCAACGTCGGAGTTGGAGTAGCCAAGAACAGGTCGCATCCGAAGACGAGGGACAAGGACGCGATGCCCAGTAGAGATGCCACTACGTGCCTCGTCTTCATGACCTTCGCCTCCATATGGGGTCAGATCTTAATTCTTAGGGATTCCCTCTCCCACTCTCGTCGACTCGCTTCGCGATCACGCTGATCGTCGAGTAGCAGAGGCCGAGATGATCGCCCACTTCCTTCAGCAAGTACCCATGCTTCCGAACCGCGACGTGAATCCTCTCGTTGCGCGTCGGTTTGTCCATGACATCGGCAAACAGTCTCTCCAGCGTGGGACGCGCCGCGAGACGCTCTTCCCGGCGGACCTCGCGGTCCTCCACGACATCCCTTAGCAGAGGCTTCAGTGACTGGATGAACGCCTCGCCTCCCATGAGCACGCCCGCGGGCAGATCCTCCCACACCTCGACACCCTTGCCTCGCTTGACGAACTGCCGGTAAGCCCGAACTGAAGTTTCAGGATCGTCGGCGAACTGCGAAAGCAGCCATCCGACCGTCAGGAAGATGGGAGGAGGAGCCTGCCCCGCTGTCGCCCGGTAGCTGCTCCATCGCCAGTCCCGTGCTCTTCGAACCAGCCCTGCACGGACCGGATTGAGGACGATGTACCGAGCCAACTCGAGCAGGTAGCTCTCCTTCTCCACGACGATCGACTTGAACCGTCCCTGCACGAGATGCCCAGCGCTCGAATGCCGCCGGTTGAACCACTGGGTGTATACGCCGTTGAGATGCTGCATTCCCCGCGAGAGGTTCGGCTGTGGCGTCTCGATGAGGAGGTGGTAGTGATTGGTCATCAGACAGTACGCGTGGCAGATCCAACCGAACCGTTCGACCACGGTGCCGAGGACCTCAAGGAAACGAACTCGATCGGCGTCATCGAGGAAGATCTCTGTCCCCGCGTTTCCCCGACTGGTCACGTGATAGACTGCGCCTTCGTATTCGATTCTCAGCGGACGAGCCATGAGGAGAGTGTAGCAGCTGAGCCCTAAAAATCAAGATCTGACCCTAGTGAAGAGCCAACCGGCACGGCATCTCGCGGTAGAATGGAGTATCCATTGGGCTCCACGCCAGCCGGGCGAACAGGGATAGGAGCATGCATGAAACTCTCGAAAGCGGAACTTCGCATTCTGGCAGACGATCGCTCTTGGGAGAGAGGCGTGGAGTACTTCGAGGACGGCCGTGTCCGGAGCCTCGTTCGAGATGGAGAAACCGTGGTCGCCAGCGTGGAAGGGCAGCAGCTCTATCGCGTCAGGCTCACGCTCCTCGAGGATCGCGTGCTCGCAGATTGCTCCTGTCCGATCGGAAGGTCCGGCGTCTTCTGCAAGCATTGTGTCGCCGTCGGACTGGCTTACATGGAAGACTCGGAAAAGGGCGCTTCTTCCCCGGTGCTCAGGACGGACAAAGACGGCTTGGCGGACCATCCGCTTGAAAGGTTCTCCTCGGACTTGGCGCACATCCGGGAACACCTCTCCCGAAAGAAGACGTCCGCATTGGTCGAAATGCTTATCGATTGGGCATTATCCGACGAAGACCTGCTTCGACAGCTGATCATGGAGTCGGCCAGTACCGAGACGTCCGTCGACACGAAGACCTTGAAAAGCGCGATCACCTCTGCCACACGTACCGGGGACTTTGTCCATTACCGCGAGACCGCCGGATTCGCCCAAGGGATCGAAGTGGTCGTGCATAGCCTCGGTAGGCTTCTCGAGAACGGGTTCGCGGAGGAGGCGATCCCCCTGGTGGAGTACGCTTTGCGCCGCGTCGAGCGAGCCATCGAGCACATGGACGATTCCGATGGACACATGCGCCCGATTCTTGACGATCTTCAAGCCCTCCACCACGCGGCGTGCGTCGCCGCGAAGCCGGATCCGGTCAAGCTCGCACGACGGATTTTCCAGTGGGAGATCTCCGGAGATTGGGACATCTTCTACGACGCCGTGAGAACCTACGCAGACGTGTTCGGCGAAGTCGGTCTCGCGGAGTACCGCAAACTCGCTGTGGCCGAGTGGGACAAGGTCCCGTTCCTCGGGCCGGGCCAAGAGCACGAGTCCTACGCGAACAATCGGTTTCGCCTGACCGCCATCATGAAAGCCTTGGCGGCCGAGTCGGGCGATCTGGAAGAGCTGATCACTGTCATGCGCCGGGATCTGTCGAGCCCGTACCGCTACCTCGAAATCGCCGAGACGTACAAGAGAGCCGACGCGTTGGATCAAGCCGTTGCCTGGGCGGAGAGTGGAGTCAATGCCTTCCCCGACGGCACGGATCCCCGCTTGCGCGATTTCCTCGCTGAGGAATACCGGCGATTGGGGCGCGAGGAGGAGGCTCTGGACCTCGTCTGGCGCAACTTCGCCGACCGACCTCATCTGGAGGGATACAAGCAGCTCAAGGCACAGGCCGATCGAGTTGACAGATGGCCGGAACAGCGCGAGAAGGCGCTCGACGATCTCAGAAACCGCGGACGGATGGTCAGCCGGTTCAGACGCGAGATCGAGTGGACGAGCGGTCCACTAAGGCCCCACTCCACCCTTGTGGCGGTGTTCCTATGGGAGAACGACGCGGACGCCGCGTGGGAAGAAGCCCGCAAGAACGGGTGTTCAATCGATCAATGGCTGGAACTCGCCCGCACGCGGGAAGACCGGCATCCGGAGGACGCGCTCCGCATCCGGCAGGACGAGGTCGCTCGCCTCGTCAACCAGACGAACAACGCTGCTTACAGGGAAGCGATCGAACAGGTCAAGAGCATCCGCCGGTTTCTGATCAAGACCGAGCAGGACGATCGCTTTCGCGAGTACGTCGCGGAGCTGCAGCGGGAGTTCAAGCGAAAGCGAAACTTCATGAAGCTACTGGACGCGTTCGCGTAGATACCACATCGGCGACAGCTTCGGCGGTCACTCCGCTCGGTGCGCAATCGTCATCGACAGCTAAAGCCGGTGCCATGCGCGCTGTGCGGATTCTGCATCCGAGGTCATGCGTCAGCGTACTTCCGCTCCAGAGCGCGGGCCTTGTCGATGCCAGCCTCGGTGAGCCCGAGCGATTTCGCGCCGCGCGTGAACCTCAATAGCCCCTCTTCCTCCAGCGCGTCGAGGATCTCGAACCGATGAGCCTTCCATGCCCGATGGATCGGAGGTGCTCCCTGGAACGGCTCTTCTTCCCACGAGGCGAGATAGAGCAAGAGCAGGGTCAACTCCTTCATCATCCGCTCGCGTGAGTCATCGCTATCCACTGGGCGATCGCCTCCCGCCAAATGCTACCCGATGCTCTCAGCCGCTGCTCGCTCGGCAGCTCCACTGGTGGACGGCCACGGTCCTCACGACCGGGTACGAACGAGGGATTCTAGACCGAAGTTCCAGGCCTGAAAGCGGTGCAAAGCCGTATGGAGTCTGTGCATT
>CAZGXU010000026.1:0-29376 GCA_964530075.1 uncultured Thermotogae bacterium | reverse complement strand
GTCTGGACGCCAAAGCCCGACATTGTTGGTGGATGCGAACCCAGGGAAGAAGCCTACAACAAACCAGTCCGCCTTCTTGGAAGTCTGATGATTTCCGCCGTCGGGATTCCCCCGAGATGGGGCTTTGTCTCCGGAACTCCCAAGAATGAGGGTCTGCCCCCCGAATCCTTCCGCATCGCGCGACGAACTACCTCTCTCCCTTTCGTAACGCATCCAAGACGGTTTGCCGCGTGAGAAGCGCCCGTTCCTTGGGGCTCTCCAGGAACGGACCCACGTCCTCGGCGGCTTTGGTGAAGTCGATCTCGGCCAGCCGATGCTCGATGATCCTCCTCCAGCTTCGCGAAGTGACCTGCCCGCCGCCCCAGTGCGTCTGAGCCAGCGCGTTGCGAAGAAGCGCGATGTTCGGGGCGATCGGCTCGGTCCGGGAGAGATACCACAAGAGATCGTAGACATCGCGTCCCTTCGTGTATGGTCGCACGAGCAGCGCGTGAAGCTTACCGGCCATCAGCGAGGGGAGGTCGTGGTGCTGAAGCGCGATGAGGAAGTGCCGGTCGATCACGGTCGTTTCGAGGGACGCCCCGGCGGGCGGGCGGGTGTCGATCTCGATTTTGATCGACAGCTTTGCAGTCCGGTGCGGACTCAGGTCCGCTTCGTACAGCAACCCCGGGAATCGAAGGAACGCCGAGTGCACCGGATCGGCCTCACGCGGATGCATCGTGACGTCGAATCCCGCCTTCACCAGGTCCCGCTCCGCTCGGTCGAGGAACCGCTGGAACCGGTAGCCCGTCGGCTGCTCGAGCGAGAAGTCGAGATCCTCGGAATACCGGCGCAGTCCGTACAGGAATCGAAGCGCCGTTCCGCCGACGAACGCGAGGCGCTCGAACGCTCGCTCCGCCTGCATCGAGAAGAGGATGTGCGCCTGAAGGTACTCGCGCAGGACGTTGCCCTTCGCCTCCGGCGAAGCGTGCTGGACCAACTGAAGCGCCCGTTCCTTCATGTCAATCGATACTCCCGAAGGGATTCGGACCGGTGGGTCAACAGGGAGGGGACGCTCTCCTGGAGTTTCTTCACGCCGGTCCGCTTCGCGAAGGCTTGGAGGCGGTCCGAGTCGAGTCGGTCGAGATTCTGGAAGCGCATCTCGCGGATCCTCTCCGGCGTGCTGATCCCGCTCTGGAAGTAGAACAGGTCGAGAATCGCCTTCTCCGGCAGCGCGATGATGCAGGTATGCTGCTGGTGAGTGACGGTCTCGTACCCCCAGAACAGCCGCCGGTGGATGTGTCGATACCGGAACGTTCCCATCGCGTTCTCCACCACTCGGGGCCGGGAAGTCGTCACGGAGGTCACGACCGTCACGGCCTCAGGGATCAAGCCGTGCCAGGCCAAGGCCCGTTCGAAGCTGACGTAGGAAGGGTACACGAGGCGATTGGCCACGTGTTCCAGCGGCGGATCGACCTTCCGGTACGGCGTCGCGAGGACGTACTTCCCGCGGGCCAGCTTGAGGAGCTTACCGGCCTTCACCCACCGGCTCAGCTGGTTCTGGATCGCCTGTGGGTCGGCCTCTCCCGCGTAGACCATCGGCGGCTCGATCAAGGGGTAGTCCGCGAACCGTTCGAGGAACTCGCGCCAGTTCATGACGGAAGAATAGCATTTCTGCTCTTTTTCTGCAATGGAGTCACGCCTCGTGACCGCTTCTGCCCCGCCCTGTCAGCGGTGGGACGTGGGGCATGGTGCGTGTGCTGCCAGCCTCCTCTCACTGCTCGTCGTCGAGGATCGGGCCGCCGACCAGGTCGAGGACGAGGGAGTGGAACTCAACGTCGAACCACTGCTTGAAGGTGCGAAGGTCTCGTTTCGGAGGCCAATCGCTTTCGACCGTCCACCATGCCGCAAGCTGCTCCTCGAAGATGAAGTCGTAGTAGCGACGAAGCAGCCTGTCCCGATGACGATCGTTCTCGTAATCGGGCAGTAGATAAGCTGTGGTATCGTCATTGATCAGATCCAGCCCGAAATTGCACGGGTTAGGAAGCCTTCGCAGCCACTCCAGGAACGGCTCCTTCGCTTTGACGAGGACGACACATCGGTTCAGCATGATCTTCTCCTCGCCTTCGGGTTCTGGGCCGGAAGCGTCGCGCCCGGCTGGCGGCTGTCAGTCCTCGTAGACGTCGAGTGAACACTCCACCCGCCGGAGCTTGTCATACAGCGCTTCGAGGCGTGACTCCAGCGACCGCTCCTCCACGTGGTTCGCTGCGGAAGCAATCCACTCGAGCAGCTCGTTGAGGTCGTCGGGCGTGAGACGGATCATAACCTTGCCCGCGCCGGCCTGGGCGCCGGTCTCGATCTTCGTGCGCAGTTCGCCGTCGACGAGCGTGTGATCGAGAATCAAGTCTCGCTCCTTGACCTTCAACACGATCGACATCAATTCATCTCGGCGGATCCGTTTCATGGCGCTCTCGACGAAGGCTAGCTGTTTGTGCCCCGCAGAGCAACAGGTCCCCCGAAACCTACAAGGCACCTCGTTGGCGCGTAGGATCTTTGCCTAGCTTCCATGGATTCGCTAAGATCGCTCGTAGCGAAACGCCATGCCTGAACTGAGTCTGAGTGCGCTGGAGAACTGGCTGTGGGAGGCGGCCTGCGTGGTTCGCGGCCCACTGGACGCGCCGAAGTTCAAGGACTACATCCTTCCGCTCATCTTCCTGAAGCGGCTGTCGGACGTGTTTGACGACGAGATCGAGCACCTGGCAACCGAAGTCGGTGGGAACCGCGATCAGGCACTCAAGCTCGCGCAGATGGACCACAAGGTCGTCTGGTTCTACATCCCGGAGCCGGCGCGCTGGGTCGCGATCTCCAAGCAGACGACAGGTGTCGGCGAATACCTGACCGATGCCGTGCGCATGGTTTCGCGGGAGAACCCGAAGCTGCAGGGCGTGATCGATATCCGCGACTTCAACGAGACCGCGGCGGGGCAGCGGATCGTCGACGACGGGCGACTGGCACAACTCGTCCAGATTCTCGGCAGGCATCGACTCGGCCTCGAAGACGTGGAGCCGGACATCCTCGGGCGTGCGTACGAATACCTGCTTCGGAAGTTCGCCGAGGGGCAGGGACAGAGCGCGGGCGAGTTCTACACGCCGCGGGAAGTCTCGATCTTGATGGCGAAGCTCCTCGCGCCGGAACCCGGGATGTCGATCTACGATCCGTGCTGCGGCTCGGGCGGGCTCCTGATCAAGGCGCATCTGGAGCTGCTGGAGGGCCACGGCGAGCAGAAGAACGGACGGCGCGAGCTTCCGTCGGAGGTCGCACCGCTCAAGCTCTTCGGCCAGGAGATCAACGCGTCGACGTTCGCCATGTCTCGCATGAACGCGTTCGTGCATCGGATGGAGGCCGAGATCGCGCTCGGCGACACGATGCATCGACCCGCGTTCCTCACGGACGACGGGCGGCTTCGGACGTTCGATCTGGTCACCGCCAATCCGATGTGGAACCAGAAGTTCGACGTCGCCAGCGCATACGAGCACGACACCTACGAACGGTTCGAACTCGGGATACCGCCCGGATCGAGCGCGGACTGGGGCTGGATCCAGCACATGACCGCCTCCCTGAACGGGGACGGCCGGATGGCCCTCGTCATCGACACCGGCGCCGTCAGCAGAGGAAGCGGAAACCGCGGATCGAATCGAGAGCGCGACATCCGGAAGGCGTTCGTGGAGAAGGACCTGATCGAGACCGTGATCCTCCTTCCGGAGAACCTCTTCTACAACACCACCGCGCCGGCCGTGATCATCGTCCTGAACCGGAAGAAGCGTCACGCGAACGAGATCCTGCTGATCAACGCCAGCAAGCTGTTCTCCAAGGGCCGGCCCAAGAACTTCCTCGAGGAGGACCACGTCCGCCGGATCGCCGAGCTGTACGAGAAGTGGGAGCCAGAAGAGGGTCTCTCCGCCGTGATCACGCGCGACCAAGCGGTGCAGAGCGATTACAACCTTTCGCCCAGCCGCTACGTGCTCGTCGACAGTGAGGAGGAGGTTCTCCCGCTCGAAGAGGCCGTCGTCCTGTTGCGCGAAGCGGAGGAAGAGCGCGCCGAGGCCGATCGGAAGCTGAATGAAGTGCTCAAGGAACTCGGCCTCGATCCAATCAGCAACGATAGTGGCGAGTCGGTATGAACAGGTGTGTGAATAGGCGGTGGCGCTATTACCAAGTCAGGTCGATTCTGTGAACAAGACCGTAGACAGGGAAGAGAAACGTGCGCCAAGAGAAGCGGCGAGGAGGCGCAAGAGGACGTGAGCAAGCCGGCAGGACGGATCTTCCGATCAGTAGGCAAACGTGCGCCGAAGGTGCGCTGAAGGTGCACTGCACGTTCTCGAGAGAGCGAGGCAGCAGGAGCAGCGATCAGGGAGCGATGGCACCACAAGAAGAAAGGGGCACCAAAGGGGCATGAATGGCGCATTGCGAAAGACCGATCGATCGAAGCGTGCAGATGGAAGTAACGGTCAGGTCATGATTCGGTAACGATTGACGACTTGTCCGAAAGGGGCACCGAACGCGCCGGAAACGCGCCAAACGGACCAGGAACGGGACAGACGAATTGTGGACAAGGTATCGGACGTTTTGGACAAGGTATCGGACATATCGGACAAGCAGGACAAGAGAAGGCGTGCGGATGGAACAGCTGAAGCGGGATGCGAATCGGACAGGCAATAGCGCCTCTGAGGCTCTCGACGGATTCAAGATGACCGAGATCGGCGAGCTGCCTCACACCTGGCGCATTGTTCCGTTTGAGAGATCGATTGACGCGAAGCGAGTCCGGATCGGCAAGGTGAATCGTCGGGATTACAAGCGACACGGGCTAATTCCAGTTGTCGATCAGGGACAGAGCCTTGTTGCAGGGTATTGGAATTCTCAGGCGGATGCCTACTCCGGAGACCTGCCAGTCGTCGTGTTTGGAGACCACACTCGCGTGTTCAAGTTGGTCGACTTCCCTTTCGTGGCAGGAGCAGACGGTGTGAAAGTGCTTGTTCCCGACAGAGCGTGCTTCGACCCCTTCTTCTTGTTCTTCGCGTACAAGACCCTCGACCTTCCCAGCCGGGGGTACAACAGGCACTATGCACTTCTTAAGGAAACGATGCTCCCGCGACCTCCTCTTCCAGAGCAGCGGGCGATCGCGCGGGTGTTGCGGACGGTGCAGGAGGCGATCGGGGCGACGGAGCGGGTGATCGAGGCCGCCAAAGAGCTGAAGCGCTCGATGATGGAGTACCTGTTCACGTACGGCCCCGTGCCCGTCGACCAAGCAGATCAGGTGGAACTACAGGAGACCGAGATCGGGGTGATACCTGCCTCTTGGAGCATCATCAAGATGGCCAACTGTGGGACAATCGTGACAGGGTCAACTCCGAGCACTAAGTGCGCTGACTACTACGGAGGTCCATACCCCTTTTACGGCCCAGGTGACATACAGGATGCGAGAGACATTGGAGCGGCGCAGAAGACACTGACTAGATTGGGCTTGGAGGAGGCACGCAGCCTGCCATCAGGCACGTTGCTTGTTGTCTGCATCGGCGCGTCCATTGGCAAAATGGCTCTCACTGAAGCCGACATCTCCGCAACGAATCAGCAGATCAACGCTGTCATCCCTCGATCCGACCTTCCGAGCAACTATCTGTACTATGCCACCAGTAGGCGGAGCAACGCTCTGCCCTCGCTCGCTGGGCGGGCCGCGATCCCCATCGTCAACAAGTCCGTGTTCTCCGAGTTCAAGATCCCGCTTGCCCCTAGTGGGGAGCGGCATGCCATTGCAAGCTTGCTTAGTGGGCTGGAGGGTAGTCTCACAGCGCTGGCACGAAGAGAGGCCGCGCTAGGCTGCCTCTTCGAGACTCTCCTCCACAACCTTATGAGGGGCAGGGTCCGCGTGGCGCCGACAGAGGCGGACCTTGAGCCAGAAGGAACAGGACCGAGTTCTCGGGATAGAATGAAAGTGGGTGATGCGGATGAACCGCGATGAGATCGCCAAGTCCCTCGCCTCCCACCGGGCGGATCTGGGAGCGCACGGCGTTCGACCGCTCGCGATCTTCGGCTCGGCGGCTCGTGGAGAAGCTGACTCGGGGAGCGACGTGGATCTTCTCGTGGAGTTCGAGCCCGGTGCCACGCCCGGCTTGTTTGGCATTGCCCGCCTGGAGCGGGAGCTCTCGCGCTTCTTCGAAGGGAGGACGGTCGATCTGCGAACGCCCGAAGACCTGAGCCGGTACTTCCGCGACGATGTGCTCCGCCAGGCCGAGGAGCAGTATGCAGCGCGATGATCGGATCCGCCTTCAACATGGGCGAGACAGCGCGAGAGATGTGTCGTTGCCACGTGACGCCAACGGAGGCCGGCGGGGAGGGAATGGACTCGATGAGAGCGTCCGGCGCGGGAGGATAGAATGGAGGCTGGCGCCTGAAGGAGGTCGGAACGATGGACAGAGAGATCATCTTCCTGGTGGAGGAATCGCCGGAGGGCGGTTTCGAAGCAAGGGCTCTGGGCCATTCCGTGTTCACGGAAGCCGAGACGTTCGAGGAACTCAAGACGATGGTTCAAGATGCCGTGCGCTGCCACTTCGACGTGGCGGACAGGCCATCCCTCATCCGGCTTCATCAAGTGAAGGACGAGGTCATCGCGGCATGAAGCTGCCGCGGGACGTCGGCGGCGAGGAGCTGGCGGCCTTGCTCAGCCGATACGGGTACCGCATCAGCCGCCAGACGGGTAGCCACTTGCGATTGAGCTCTTCCGCCCAAGGTGGAGAGCATCACCTCAGTATCCCGAGGCACAAGCCGCTCAAGGTAGGCACCTTGAGCGCTGTCTTGAGCGACGTGGCTGGCTATCTCGAAAGGGACAAGCAAGACCTGGTCTCTGAGATCTTCGGGAGGTGAGAGATCCTGGGTCCCCTCGGCGGCGAGCGCAAGGCGGTACAAAATCCTCTGATCCAGTACGCGACGGACGTCGGCTGGACGTACGTCGAGCCGGAGGAGGCACTTCGCCTCCGCCGCGGCCGGGAGGGCGCGGTTTTCTACGACGTGCTCGTTACGCAGCTTCAGCGGCTCAATCCGAGCATCATCGACGTGCAGGCGGCGGAGCAGATCATCTCGCGCCTTCTCCGCGTCCGTCCGCACATCGAGGGGAACCTCGAGGTCTGGGAGTACCTGAACGGCCTGAAGACGGTGTTCGTCGGCGAGGAGCGGCGCGAGCGAAACGTCCGGCTCCTCGATCCAGAGCACGTCGAGAACAACACGTTCCACGTGACCGACGAGTTCTCGTTCACCAACGGAACGCACACGATCCGCCCGGACGTCGTCTTCCTGATCAACGGGATCCCGATCCTGATCGTCGAGACGAAGGCGGCGACCGAGCTCGAAGGGATCGCCAAGGCGCTCGACCAGATCCGCCGCTACCACCGCCAAGGGCCGGAGCTGCTGTCGATCCTGCAGCTTCACTCGCTCACGCACCTGATCCAGTACTACTACGGGGCGACGTGGAACCTCGAACGCAAGGGCCTGTTCAACTGGCGCGACGAGCAAGCGGGCGGCTTCGAGACGCTGGTCAAGACGTTCGTCGAGCCGCATCGAATCCTTCGGGTGCTGACCGAGTTCATCCTGTTCGTGCGGAAGGACGGCGAGCTGTCGAAGGCCGTGCTCCGGCCGCACCAGATGCGGGCGGCAGAACGCGTCGTCCGGCGAGCGCGCGACACCGGCAGACGGCGCGGCCTGATCTGGCACACGCAGGGCTCCGGCAAGACGTACACGATGATCACCGTCGCCAAACGGCTGATCGAGGATCCGTTCTTCGAGAACCCGACGGTGCTGATGCTGGTCGACCGGAACGAACTCGAGGCGCAGCTGTTCGGCAACCTCGAGGCGGTCGGGTTCGGGCATGTCGAGGTGGCGAACTCGAAGGCGCACCTGCGGAAGCTCCTGCGCGAGGATCGGCGCGGGCTGATCGTGTCGATGATTCACAAGTTCGATGAGGTTCCGGAACGGATCAACGAGCGATCGAACGTCTTCGTCCTGGTCGACGAGGCGCACCGCACGACGGGCGGCGATCTCGGCAACTACCTGATGGGCGCCCTGCCGAACGCGACGTATGTCGGATTCACGGGCACGCCGATCGACAAGACCGCGTACGGCAAGGGGACGTTCAAGGTCTTCGGCATCGAGGACCCGAAGGGCTACCTCGACAAGTACTCGATCCGCGAGTCGATCGAGGACGGCACGACCGTGCCGCTTCACTACCAGCTGGCGCCGAACGAGCTGCAGCCGGATCGAGAGACGATGGAGACGGAGTTCTGGGCGCTCGCCGATCTGGAAGGTGTCAGCGAGATCGAGGAGCTGAACCGCGTTCTCGATCGCGCCGTCAACCTGCGGAATATGCTGAAGAACGAGGATCGGGTCGACAAGGTCGCCGCGTTCATCGCGGAGCACTACGAGAAGGTCGTCCGGCCGATGGGGTACAAGGCGTTCGTCGTCGCCGTCGACCGGGAGGCGTGCGCGCTCTACAAGGACGCGCTCGATCAGTACCTCGATCCGGAAGAGTCCCGTGTCGTGATCAGCGCGGGGTACAACGACCCGGAGCATCTTGCGGCGCATCACAGCTCGGCGGCCGAAGAAAGGGAAGTTCGCAAGGCGTTCCGGAAACCGGACCAGCGTCCGAACCTGCTGATCGTGACCGAGAAGCTGCTGACCGGATACGACGCGCCGATCCTCTACTGCATGTATCTCGACAAGCCGATGCGCGATCACGTATTGCTTCAAGCGATCGCGCGCGTCAACCGGCCGTACGAAGACGAGGACGGGCGACAGAAGACGCGGGGGCAGATCGTCGACTTCGTGGGGATCTTCGACAAGCTGGAACGGGCGCTGGCGTTTGATTCCGAGGACGTCTCGGGCGTCGTCGAGGGGATCGAGGTGCTGAAGGCGCGGTTCGAGATCCTGATCGAGCAGGGACGAACCGAGTTCCTGCCGCTGGCCGTTGGTGCATCGGACGACAAGAAGGCCGAGTCCGTGCTTGAGCACTTCCGCGACCAAGAGGAGCGCGAGCGGTTCTATCGGTTCTTCCGGGAGCTGGAGGAGCTGTACGAGATCCTGTCGCCGGATCCGTTCCTGCGCCCCTTCTTGACGGACTACGAAGCTCTGGTGTCGATGTACCGCCTGCTTCGGTCGTGCTACGAGCCGAACGTGCCCGTCGACCGAAGCTTCCTTCGTAAGACCGCTCGAATCGTTCAGGAGCACACGAGAACGGATCAGGTCGCGGAACCGGGCGAGGGACGTGAGATCGACGCCGAGACCCTCAGCAGACTGGCTGGCGAGGAGAAGCCGGAGACGGTCAAGGTGTTCAACCTGATCAAGGCGATTCACCGGCTGATCGCCGACAAGGAGCACGACCAGCCTTACTTGATTCCAATCGGCGAGCGAGCGCGGGCGATTGCCGAGGCGTTCGAGAAGCGTCAGATTTCGAGCCTGCAGGCGCTGGCGGAACTGGAAGAGCTCGTCGGCGAGTATCGCGAGGCTGTTGCGGAGCGAGAAGAGAGCGAGCTGTCGTCCGAGGGGTTCGGCGTCTACTGGCTGCTGCAACGGGAGGGCGTGGCGCAAGCCCGGGAGATCGCTCAGCAGGCGGCCGAGGCGTTCGCCCAATACCCACACTGGAAACAGAGTGACGAGCAGGAGCGGCACGTGCGGACAGCGCTGTACAGAGGGCTCATCGAAGCCGGCGTCGACAACCTGGAGCTCGTGAATCAGGTGTTGCAAGTCCTGGAGAGGGCGGCGCGATGATGCAGAAGACCCAGCCGACGTGGCGACCGTTAGAGGAGATCGTGCCTGTCGAGCTGTTCAAGGCCGAAGTCCTATCCTGGGCGCGGAGGATCGATGTCGAACCTCGCGAGATTCATGTGCGCCCGATGTCGCGCAAGTGGGCCAGCTGCTCCTCACGCGGCCGTCTGACGTTCGACACGGAGCTTCTTCAGCAACCCGCACGGTTCCGGGACGAGGCGATCGTCCACGAGCTGCTGCATCTCAAAGTGCCGAACCATGGGAAGCTGTTCTCCGCGCTGATGAAGGCCTACTTGCACGACAAGGCCGGGTAGGCCCCCTCTGCGGACCGCATGTGCTTGATGGTGGGAGTTCACGGCTTGTCGTGCGGGGCAGTCGTGTGTGACCGGTGGGGGAGGAGCTGTAGGTTCTTCTTCGCGCGCTCTGTGAGAGGCGATCTTGCTTGAACGCTCGACAGCCCCTGCGGAGTGCGGTATACCTTCCCCATCGTGAATCGGGTCACCATCTACACCGACGGCGCATGCAGCGGGAACCCCGGCCCGGGCGGCTGGGGGGCGGTGCTCGTCTCCGGGGCGCTGCGGAAGGAGATCTCCGGCGGCGATCCGGAGACGACGAACAACCGGATGGAGCTGACCGCGGCGATCGAGGCGCTTCGAGCGCTCTCCGGCCCGGCGGAGGTCGATCTGTACACCGACTCGACCTACCTGAAGAGGGGGTTCACCGAGTGGATCGAGTCGTGGAAGCGAAACGGCTGGAGGCGCCGGAGCGGGAAACGGTGGCTCCCGGTGAAGAACGAGGAGCTGTGGCGCGCGCTCGACGAGCTGGGCAGCCGCCACCGCGTGACGTTCCATTGGATCGAAGGGCACGCCGGGCACGGCGAGAACGAGCGGGCTGACCGGCTCGCCCGCGACGCGATCCCGAGCCGCTGAGGAGCTCCCATGGCGAAGATCGTCTGCACGTCGTCCCTCTTCCCGGAGGAGGTCGACCGGCTAGAGGACGCCGGGCACACGGCCTGGGTCCCCTCGGAAGCACCGGTTCTGCGAGAAGACCTGGAGGCCGAGCTGGTCGACGCCGAGGCGTTGATCTGCCTGCTGAACGACCCGGTCGACCGCGGGCTGCTGCGCGGGGCCTCGAACCTGCGGATCGTGGCGAACGTCGCGGTCGGCTACGAGAACGTCGACGTCGGCGCGGCGAGCGAGCTCGGGATCGCGGTGACCAACACGCCCGACGTCCTCACCGAAACGACGGCCGATCTGACGTTCGCGCTCCTGCTCGCAGCCGCCCGCCGGATCGCCGAAGCGGACGCGGCCCTCCGACAGGGGGAGTTCCCGGGATGGGGGCTCGATCAGCCGCTGGCCGGCCTGGACGTCCACGGCAAGACGCTGGGGATCGTCGGGATGGGGCGGATCGGGACCGCCGTCGGGCGGCGCGCCCGGCTCGGATTCGGGATGAAGATCCTCTATCACAACCGATCTCGAAACGAACCGGCGGAACGGGAGCTCGAGGCGGAACGGATGGAGTTCGAGGACCTGCTGGCCGCGAGCGACTTCGTCTCCGTCCACGTCCCGCTGACCGACGGGACGCGCCACCTGTTCGACCGGGAGGCGTTTGCCCGGATGAGGCCGACGGCGATCTTCGTCAACGTCGCCCGCGGCCCGGTCGTGGACGAGGATGCGTTGGTTCGCGCGCTCGATGCGGGCGAGATCGCCGGCGCCGGGATCGACGTCTTCGAGCA
The DNA here is from genome assembly GCA_964530075.1 of uncultured Thermotogae bacterium. Classification (GTDB taxonomy): domain Bacteria; phylum Bipolaricaulota; class Bipolaricaulia; order UBA7950; family UBA9294; genus JANQEA01. The sequence goes on along the minus strand of CAZGXU010000026.1, from coordinate 17,858 downwards.
CGAACCGGAGGTCCACCCGGGCCTGCTTCGATTGCACGAACGGGTCGTGCTCACCCCTCACCTCGGCAGCGCGACGACCGAGACGCGCAGGGCGATGGCGCGTCTCGCAGTCGGCAACGTATTGGCCGTACTCGACGGTCGTGAACCGCTCACGCCCGTGAACTGAGAAGCCTTTACCGCAGAGAGCGCTGAGATACGCAGAGAGTGGCAAGGGAATGGAGAGACCGGGGGAAGCTTGACTCTCGCAGAGACGCAGAGTTCGCAGGGGAATCTCTAGAACCGTAACGGAGAAGGGCCACCATGAAGAACAGGAATGAAAGGCCGAGAATGAATTCCTGGGGAAGCCTACATTCCTTCCGTTCTATGCGTCTGCCTGTCCTTCGGACGCAGACAGGTCTCTGCGAGAGGCCGCTTGTGAACGCTTCTCCCCTTCGTGCAGTTCGTGTCCTTCATAGTAGTGGCTGTTAGGTCTTGACCCTGAGCTCCCTCCGCGTTCTCTGCGCCTCCGCGAGAGACAGATTCTGGGCTTTTTACCCATTTACGGTCTTCCGCTGTTGGCGTTCTCTGCGGTGCCTCTGCGCCCTCTGCGGTGAATGCCTTTGACCTAGAAGCAGCCGAGCTGGCAGGGGAAGATCCGGATCCCCAGCGCTTCGGCCGCCGACCCGACGACCGGTCTCGGCAACCCCTCGCGTTCGGCGACCCCCCACGCCGCCGCGCACGACAGCGATCCGTCGGAGACCCCGTCCCGCAGGGAGCTGGCCAGTCGGTCGGGGACCCGCTCCAGGGGGGCGATGAACCGCTTGCCGCCGAACGCGCCATAACCGAACAGCCCGAGCTGGCAGTACACGATCCGTACCTCGGAGCGGTCGGCTTCCTCGCGGACCCGATCCGGCCGGATGCCCCGCTCCTCGGCGATGGCGAAGGCGGTCGCACACGGCAGACCCCCGTCGATGCTCCGTCGCTCGATCTCCTGTCGAAGCTCCGACATCCGATTCACCTCCGATCGCCATTGTGGCCGATCTCCGATGGGAGAGAAAGCCGGACGCAGGGCCACCCTGCCAGAGAGGATCTCAGCGCACGGGGAGTCGATCGTCTCCCTCTTCGGATCACACCTCTTCGCCCGGCACCCCCATCGAGCCTCCCCCATCACGGAGGGAAGGCGAAGAGGGAAGGCGCCTCCTCGCTTGGCGGGGCGCTGACTTCTTCGGGTATCCTCTCGTGCATCACGGCTGCCGGGGGTGATGCGTGCGCATCTGGATCGGATTTTCGCTGTCGGTCGTCCTCCTACTCCTCGTCTCACGCCGGAACCTGGCCCTCGGAATGGCGATCGCTGCCGCGGTCCTCGCGGCGTTCACGCTGTCGCCCGCGTTGTTCGGCCAGGCGCTCTGGCGGACGATCTCCGATCCGTCGGTCCTCTTGCTCACATTGATCGTCGGCATCATCCCGCTGATCGGGGGCACGATGGAGACGACGGGCGAGATGGAGCGGCTCGTGGCGAACCTCCGGATCGGGGTCCGCCCGTTCCTCGCGTTCGCTCCGGCCCTCCTCGGGATGCTTCCGATGCCCGGCGGAGCGCTCCTGTCGGCCCCGCTCGTCGAGCGCGGCGCCGGGCACACGGCGCCGGACGTCAAGGCGGCGGCGAACGTCTGGTTCCGCCACGCGCTTCTGCTGGTCTACCCGCTCGGTCCGGCGCTGATCGCCTCGGCGAAGATCGCCGGGCTCGACGTCTACGCCGTCATCCCGTACCTGCTTCCCGCTTTCCTGCTGACGGTCGGCGTCGGCTACGTCTTCCTCCTTCGGCGCGCGAGCGGGCGGCTGGCGCAGAGCGGCGCGTTCTCCCTCGTCGGCCTCGGCGTCCCGCTCGCGATCATCCTCGCTGCACCGCTGATCGACCTTCTGCTCGAAGGAACGATCGACCTGCCGGTCGCCGAGATCGGGACAAGCGTCGGAGTTACCGTCAGCCTCGTCGCGGCGATGGCCGTCGGTCGATTGAGGCTCGGGCAGCTCGGGGCGATCTTCCGGCGGATGACGCCGTGGAAGTACGCCCTGATCGTTCTGGCGATGTTCGCGTTCCTGAACGTGTTCACCTCGTCCGGCGTCCCCGAGCGGATCGCCGCGATGACCCTTCCTCCGGTCGTCCTCTGCGTCGCGATCGGCGCGGTGCTCGGGCTGATCACCGGGCGGATTCAGGCGCCGATGTCGATCATCCTCCCGATCTACGCATCGGCCTACGGGGCGATGTCCGCCCCCGTCTTCGCGCTGACCTACTTCGCCGTCTTCCTCGGGTACGTCCTGACCCCGATCCACCCGTGCATCTCGGTGTCGGTGGAGTACTTCAAGACGTCGATGGGACCGTTTCTCCGCCGGCTGGCCTCGCCGGCGGCGATCGGGCTCGTCGTCTCGCTCGTGGTCGGGCTATTCCTCTTCTGAGGCCCCGATGCGGCCGACGTAGAGCGTCTGCGTCGGATAGGCGAACTCGATCCCCTGCTCCTCGAACGCCCGCATGATCGCCAGGTTGATCGCCTGCTGTCGGTCCATGTAGACGTTGTAGTCGGGGTCGAGCACGTAGTAGACGGTTTCGTAGTCGAGCGAGAAATCGCCGAACGACTTGAAGTGACACCGGTCGAACCGGACGTCCGGTTGCGACTCGACGATTCCTCGGACCGTCTCCGGAATCCCCTCGAGGACGTCGGGCACCGTCTGGTAGGTGACCCCGAACGCGAAGACGATCCGACGCTCGAACATCCGCTTGTAGTTGCGGACGCGGCTCGCGAGCAGATCGCTGTTGGAGAAGACGATCTGCTCGCCGGACAGGCTGCGGACGCGGGTCGTCTTGAGGCCGATTCGCTCGACGGTCCCCATGAGGTCGCCGACGATGATGAAGTCCCCGATGACGAACGGCTTGTCGACGATGATCGACAGCGAGGCGAACAGGTCGCCGAGGATGTTCTGCACCGCGAGGGCAATGGCGATGCCGCCGACCCCGAGGGTGGTGATCAGCAGGGTGATGTCGATGCCGAAGTTCTCCAACGCCAGAAGGAGTACGATCGTCCAGATCGCGATCTTGGCGACGAACCCGAGCGCGGTGAGCGACGTCGCGGCGGCCGCGTTCTCTTCCTCTTCCAGCTTCCGGCGAGCGACTCGCCGGATCCAGAACGTGACCACGCCGTCCCCCCAGTAGCCGACCTGAACGAGGAGCGCGACGATGAACAGGGCGCGCAGGGCGGCTTCCGCCACGCTCGGGAGGACGAGGAGGAGCGACCCGGCGTAGAACGCCACGACGAGCGCGAAGAGGAACTTCGTCTTCGCGAGGAGCTCGACGGCCAGGTCGTCGAGTCGGCCCGGCGTCCTCGCGGTGAAGACCCTCAGTCGTTCGACGAGGAGGCGCAGCACCACGCGGAGGAGGAACCAGACGAGCGCGACGATCGCGGCGGCCAACAGCCACAGCCACACCGGGTTCTCGTAGAACACCGTCTTCAGGATCGTCATCGTGCTCCTTCCCGTCCGGCGATTCGGCTCGCCCGAACGCGCTTTGAGACAAGGGATGAGCGTATCCGATCGGCCGCGATCGGATCAACCCGCCGTCCGGCCGCGCGCGGAGGCTCCGGTCCGATCGAGAGTGGAGACGTGGCCACCTCCGCGGGTTCCAGCCACGCCTTCGGCGGGTGACCCGTGTCCGGACTGCGAGTCGGGGAGTGGTTCGAACGCACAGCGGATGGAGGGTACGATCGATCCGATGGATAAGATCGAGATCTTGGCGCGGGCCTCCGGGCTGCACGACGCGAAGCGTGTCGAGTCGATAAAGACCGCTCTGCTGAAGAAGATCGCCGCCGCGTCCGAGAGGTTCGGGCTCGAGGACGTCAAACGTCCGTCGGGGGACCGGCTCGCGGCGATCCTCGTCCTGACCGGCGGGGTGGAACGGGAGGTGCTGAAGGTGATCGCCCAGCTTCCTCCCCCGGCCCTGCTGATCGCGCATCCCGGGCACAGCTCGCTCCCCGCGTCGTTGGAGATCCTCGCGCGGATCCGACAGGACGGGGGCGAGGGGAAGATCCTGTTCGGCTCACCGGAGGAGATCGCCGCGGGGCTCGAGCAGGAGCTCGTCATCTCCAAGGCGTGGGAAGGGCTCCGCTTCAGCCGCGTCGGGCTGATCGGTGAGCCGTCCGAATGGCTCGTCGCCAGCGACGTCGACCGCGCCTTCCTCAAGGGGCGACTCTCGGTCGAGCTGATCCCGATCGAGATGGACGAGTTGCTGGCGCGGATCCGGGAGGCGCCGAAGTCGCGAAAGGACGTCTCGCGGTTCAAGCGAGGCGCCCGCACCGTCGACGCTCGCGCCGCGGAGGATGTGCAGAGTTCGGTCGCGATCTACCAAGGTCTGCGGAGGATCATCGACGACCATCGGCTCGCCGCCTGTTCGGTCCGATGCTCCGATCTGGTCACCGAGCTCGAGCAGACCGGCTGCTACGCGCTCTCGCGGCTGAACGACGAGCACGTCCCCGCCGGCTGCGATGGGGATCTCCAATCGCTCTTCTCGCTCTACGTCGCGTTTCTCCTCTCCGGGCGCGCGGCGTTCATGGGGAATATCGTGTCGATCGATCCGGCGCGTCGGACCCTCGGGATGGCGCACTGCAGCTGCCCGCTGTCGATGACGGCGGAGTACAGCATCATGACGCACTTCGAGTCCGATCTCGGGGTCGGGATCGCCGGGACGGTCCCTCCAGGTCCGTGCACCGTCTTCCGCCTCGGCGGAGAACGGCTCGACCGGCTGTTCGTGTGCGAGGGGACGATGGAGGAAACCGCGGCCCGCGACGATCTTTGCCGGACCCAGATCCGGGTCGCCGCCGACGGGCCGATCGACGAGCTCCTCGAGGCGCCGCTCGGCAACCATCACATCCTCCTCGGGGGGCACCATCGAAGGACGATCGAGACGTTCTTCGAGCGCTATCTCAAATCCTGAAACAGATCTTGCCGCGTCCCGGACGAGGCGCTACCATCCTCGAAACGTGGGGGTGATCGTTCATTGGCGGAACAACGGAAGATGCAGATCGCGGCTGACAACGAGGCCCGGCGGGGCCACTATTCGAACCTCGCGCTGATCTCCCATCGCAAGGAGGAGTTCATCATCGATTTCCTGTTCGTCGACCCGCAGACCCAGTCCCCCAAGGGGGATCAAGCGCTCCTGACCTCGCGCGTCATCCTCAATCCTGGGCACATGAAGCGGCTCCACCAAGCGATCGGTGAGAACATCCAACGCTACGAGAAGAACTTCGGGACGATCGTCCTCCCGCCGAAGCTGGCGTAGCGACGTCCCCGAGTCGCTGGGAGATCGGCACGTGGAGTCGACGTTCCTTGCCCGGTACCGTCCGTCGATTGCGGAGGGGCTCCGTTGCGTCCTCGCCGGCGACGAACCCTTGCGGAGTGTCCTTCGATATCACGTCGGGCTGGAGGACGCGTCCGGCGCGCCGGCGGAGGCGCTCGGGGAGCTGATCCGACCGTCGCTCGTCCTCCTCGTCGCCGAGGGACTCGGCGGCGACCGCGAGGCCGCGCTCGCGGCCGCGGTCTCGCTGGAACTCGTCCACGAGTTCTCGCGGATCCGTGACGACGTGCGGGACCGCGCCCGGATGCGACACGGACGGCCGACGGTCCGGAACCGCTGCGGAGAGGCGGAGGCGATCAACGCCGGAGATTCCGCTCTCGCTTTCGCGCTGGCCGTAGCGAGGACGGCCGGAGACACGGTCCTCGACCGGATCGTCCGCGCGGCGATCGAGACGATCGAAGGTCGGGCGCTCGCCTCCTCGTTCGAGGCGCGCTGGCCGAACGTGGACGAGTACACCGACATGATTGACAGGAAGACCGGGGCCCTCTTCCGCTGCGCCTGCGAGCTGGGGTGCGTCGTCTCCGGCGCGCCCCGCGAGATGCGTACGGCCTTCGACGAGGTCGGCCGGGACCTCGGCCGCGCCTGCCGGATCCGGGACGACCTGCGCGAGATCTGGGATAACGAGCCGGCGCTCGGCGAGCCGCTCGGGGTCGACGTCCGGCGGTGGCGGACCTCGTACCCCGTGGTCGCCGCGGCGACGAAGGCGGGCGAGGGGGAGCGGCGCATGTTGAAGGCCGCGTTCGCAGCGGAGACGCCTTCCGGCGGCGCGGTGGGAAAGGCCGTCGAGATGATGGAGCGGCTCGGCGTGCGGGAAGACGGGGCGCGCGAGGTCGACGGACATCTGGGGCGCGCGTTGTCGAAGCTGGAGCGACTGCCGTGGGGGGAGGACGGAACGCGGCGGATGAAGGAGCTGTGCGAGTTTCTCCGGCCGGCGGTGCCTCCGGGAGGGGGGCGATGAGGCGACGGGTCCTTGTCCGCGACGTTCCGATCGGCGGCGGCGCACCGATCGTCGTTCAGTCGATGACGAACACCGACACCGCCGACGTCGAGGCGACAGTCGAGCAGATCGGTCGGCTCGAGCGGGCCGGGTGCGAGATTGTCCGGGTGGCCGTCCCGCACCGGGCCGCGGCGGACGCCCTCCCGCGGATCCTCGAACGGATCACCATTCCGCTCGTCGCCGACATCCACTTCGATCACCGCCTCGCGCTCGCGTCGATCGACGCTGGGGTCGACAAGCTCCGGCTCAACCCCGGGAACATCACCGATCCGGAGAAGATCGCGGCGGTCGCCGAGGCGGCGAACGGCGCGGGGATCCCGATCCGCGTCGGCGTCAACGCCGGATCGCTCGACGAGCGCTTCCGCAACACGACGAATCATCCGACGGCGGAGGGGATGGTCGAGAGCGCGCTGCACGAGATCCGGCTCCTCGAGGAACGCGGGTTCGACCGGATCGTCGTCTCGCTGAAGGGGACCGACGTGCGGATGACGATCGACGCCTACCGTGCGTTCGCGGAGGCGTCCGACTACCCGTTGCACATCGGGATCACCGAGGCGGGAACGGCATGGGAGGGGTCGATCCGCTCGGCCGTCGGGCTCGGCGTCCTCCTCTCGGAGGGGCTCGGCGACACGCTCCGCGTCTCGCTCACCGGGGACCCGGTGGAGGAGGTCCGCGTCGCGTACGAGATCCTGCGTGCCGTGGGTCTGCGCACCCGCGGGATCGACCTGCGCGTCTGTCCGACGTGCGGCCGGACGGGGATCGACCTCGAAGCGATCGCCTCCGCGGTCCGCTCCGAATTGCGCGACGTGGCCGACAGCCTGTCGATCGCCCTGATGGGCTGCGTCGTCAACGGGCCCGGCGAGGCCCGCGAGGCCGACGTCGGACTCGTCGGCGGCCCGGGACAAGGGACGATCTACGTCCGCGGCGAGCCGATCGGCCCCGCGATCCCGGAGGATCGCCTGGCGGGGGAGATCGTCCGTGCCGCGCGCGAGGTGCTCGCGGAGTCCGCGGGCTAGCGCTGGCGCCGAGCGGTTCGCTTCCGCGCATTGGACCCGCAGCCTGCAGAGATCGCTACTCCGCCGGCAGCACGGTAACGACGCGGGTTCCGATATCGACGATATCGTACGCGCTGTTGATCATGACCACCGCGACGGCGTACGTGCCGGGCTCCTCGAACGTGTGCGTCGTGGTCCGTGCGGTTCCCGTTCCCTCGTCGGTTCCGTCGTCGAATTCCCACCGGAAGTGGTAGACGTCCTCGGCCCCTTCGGGGACGAACGAGCACGAGGCGTCGAACGTCACCGTGAGCGGCACGTAGCCGATCGTCGGCTCGGCCTGGATGCAGGCGATCGGAGTGGGGGTCCCCTGGTTCAGGCAGCCGGTGATCGACAGGGCCGCGGCCGCGGCGAGGATCGCAGCGGTCACCTGTCTGGCGAGAGCCTTCGATTTCATCCTTCCCTCCTTGGTCCGTGCCAGTGATCGATCCTACACAATAAGGCATTCTATTCACAGTGTACCCGGTGGAAGAGCGTCCGCCGAGCGATCGCTTCGGGGGGAGGTGCCCCGATCGCCCGCGCGTCGTCCTCGTTCGTCCCATTGTTCTGGATAATGAGACTTGATGCGTTATTCTGTTGCATTTATCGGGACTCGCCACTATAATGCCGCCGCTTGAGCGAGGTGATCGGCATGCCGCAGACGTTGACGGGGAAGATCCTCTCGGCGCATCTTCGAGATGGGACGCTGGAAACGGGGCGGGAGATCGGGATCCGGATCGACCACTGTTTGACGCAGGATTCGACCGGGACGATGGCGTGGCTTGAGTTCGAGGCGCTCGGGCTCGACCGCGTGAAGGCCGACGCGGTCGTCTCGTACTCCGATCACACGTCGCTCGGCTTCAAGGGGGAGTCGACCGACGATCACGTCTTCCTGCAGACGATCGCCTCCCACTACGGGGCGACGTTCTCCAAGAACGGGAACGGGGTCTGCCACCAGCTCCACTACGAGCGGTTCGGCGAGCCGGGCAGGACGCTCCTCGGGTCGGACTCGCACACCCCGACGAGCGGCGGGCTCGGGATGCTCGCGATCGGCGCCGGCGGGATGGACGTCGCCGTGGCGATGGGCGGCGGGCCCTTCTACCTGACCGTTCCGAAGACGATGAAGATCGTCCTCACCGGGAAGCTCCCGCCGAACGTGAGCGCCAAGGACGTCGCCCTCGAGGTTCTCCGCCGGATCTCCGTCCAAGGCGGGGTCGGCTACTTCCTCGAATACGCCGGGCCGGGCGTCGGGACCCTCTCCGTTCCCGAGCGAGCGACGATCACCAACATGGGGACCGAGACGGGCGCGACCTCGTCGATCTTCCCGTCCGACGGGGTGACGCGGGATTTCCTGCGGATGCAGGGTCGCGAGGACGGCTGGCGCGAGCTGAGGCCCGACGAGGGCGCGGCCTACGACAGGACGATCGAGATCGACCTCTCGGCCCTCAAGCCGCTCGTCGCGATGCCCGGGATGCCGGACAACGTCTTCGACATCGAGGATGTGGCGGGGACCAAGCTCGACCAGGTCTTCATCGGGTCGTGCACCAACGGCTCGTACCGCGACATCAAGATCGTCGCCGAGATGCTGAAGGGGAAGAAGGTGTCGACCGACATCGACGTGATCGTCTCCCCCGCCTCGCGGCAGGCGTGGGAGATGCTGATCGAGGACGGCAGCTTCCTCGAGTTGACCAAGGCCGGCGTCCGGATGATCGAGCCCGGATGCAACGCGTGCATCGGAATCGGGTTCGTCCCCGGCACCGACCACCTGTCGCTGCGGACGGTCAACCGCAACTGGCAAGGGCGGGGGGGGAACAAGCTCGGCAGGCTGGCGCTCTGCGGCCCGGAAGTCGCCGCGGCCTCGGCGCTGAGAGGGACGATCGCCGACCCGAGGGAGCTGCCCGCCCCCGCCGTGGAGGTCGATCGCCTGACCGTCGACGACGTCTTGATCCTCGAGCCGGAGGGGCCGAGCGTCGAGATCCGCCGGAGTCCGAACATCGTCCCGTTGGGGCGGCAGAGACCCCTCGAGCCGGTCCTCCGCGGCGAGGTGCTGCTGAAGGTCGGAGACGGGGTCTCGACCGACGCGATCCTCCCCGCCGGCCCGCTGACCCAGCACCTCCGGTCGAACCTCCCCGAGATCTCCAAGTTCACGTTCTACTATGAGGACGAGACGTTCGCGCAGCGCGCGCTCGGCGCCGGCGGCGGGTTCCTCGTCGGCGGGGAGAACTACGGTCAGGGCTCGTCGCGCGAGCACGCCGCCCTGGCGCCGTGGCACCTGGGCGTCTCGGCCGTCTTCGCCAAGGGCTTCGCCCGCATCCATCGGGCGAACCTGATCAACATGGGGATCCTCCCGCTGATCGCGGACACCGACGCGATCGAACAGGGAGACGTCCTCGAGATCGACGTCTCGGACCTCGGGGCCGGGTTGACGCTGAGGAACGCGGCGCAGGGGACGACGCTCCCGGTGAGGCACGATCTGTCCGATCGGGAGCAGGAGATCGTCCGCGCCGGCGGCCTCCTGGCATTCACGGCTAGCCAAAATGGATAGCCGTTGCCGAGTCGAGAAAGGGATGATGGGTAAGTCTATCCCTTTCTCGCACGTACTGAGCGCAGCGAAGTGCGCGGGGTTCACCGCTGGGCGACAGTCCGCGTAGCGGGGCACCTAGGAGGAGGCGATGGGAAGCCGAAGCGACAGAAGCTCGCTGAACACGCTGGAGAAGGCCGTTCAGATCCTGACCATGCTCTCCGAATCCTCGCAGCTTCAGGTCGCCGAAATCGCCCGAGAGCTCGACCTGCCTCGGAGCACGGCGTATCGATACATCGCCGCGCTCCGGTCGCACCACTTGGTCGAGGAGGCGGCGGACGGTCCCGGGTATCGCTTGGGGACGAAGATCCTCGAGTTGGCGGCGACGATGTCGCAACGACCGATCCGCGATGTCGCGCTTCCCTACCTGGAGCGGATCGCTCGCGAGACGGGGGAGACGGTCATCCTGTGCGGCCTCCGTGAGCACGAGGGGATCTGCCTGGAGAAGGTCGACGGACATCACGCCCTCCGGGTCTCGTACGAACTGGGCGACACCTACCCGCTCCACGCCAGCGCGACCGGAAAGGCGATCTACGCGCACCTCAATCCGATCGAGCGGCAGTCGATCATCGACGAAGTCGGCCTCGAGCCGTTCACCGACACGACGATCACCGATCCGGAGGCGTTGGAGCGCGAGACGGTCAAGATCTGCGAGAGCGGCTACTCGGAGAGCGACGGGGAGTCGATCGTCGGGACCCGCGGGATCGCCGCGCCGATCTTCTCGTTCTCGGGCCGGATCGTCGCGTCGATCGGCGCGTCGGTCCCGAGGCATCGCGGGGAGGGAGAGAACCGCCAACGGCTGATCGACCTTCTCGTTCAGGCGGCGCAGGACATCACGCGGGAGATCGCTGTATAGGGACGGAACACAAGACGCATACGACCTCCGAAGGAGGGCAGCACAATGGGCAATCGATACATCCCTGAACCGAGGGGCGGCGAGGCGATCGCGAGGACGGCCGACGGGCTCGACGTCCCGGACCACCCGATCGTTCCGTTCATCCGCGGCGACGGGACCGGCGTCGACATCACCCCGGTCATGATCCGGGTGGTGGACGCCGCCGTGGACAAGGCGTTCGGCGGGAAGCGGAAGATCGGATGGATGAAGGTCCTCGCCGGGGACGAAGCCATCGAGGTGAATCACCCCAGCCTGTCCGAGGAGCAGGTTGCGGCCATCCCGCCCGACGAGCGGCAGAAGCTCTACCTCCCGGATGAGACGGTCGATGCGATCCGCAAGTACCTCGTCGCGATCAAAGGCCCCCTGACGACGCCGGTCGGCGGTGGCATCCGCAGCCTCAACGTGACGCTGCGCATCCTGCTCGACCTGTACGCGTGCGTCCGCCCGGTCGAGCACATCGGGACGCCGGCGCCCGTCAAGCGCCCCGAGGACGTCGACATCGTCTTCTTCCGCGAGAACACGGAGGACGTCTACTGCGGCATCGAGTGGAAGGCCGACTCGCCCGAGGCGAAGAAGCTCCTCGGCTTCCTCGACAAGGAGATGAAGGTCGGAAAGAAGATCCGGTTCCCCGAGCACTGCGGCATCGGCATCAAGCCGATCAGCAAAGAGGGATCGCAGCGGCTCGTGCGCGCGGCGATCGAATACGCCATCGCCAACCAGCGCCCGACGGTCACTCTCGTCCACAAGGGGAACATCATGAAGTTCACCGAGGGAGCGTTCCGCGATTGGGGGTACGAAGTCGCCAAGGACTACCGAGAGCTCGTCAGCGAGGAAGACGTCGCGACGAAGCACGGCGGCCGGGTCCCATCGGGCAAGATCCTGATCAACGACCGGATCGCCGACCAGTTCTTCCAGCAGATGCTCCTTCGCCCGACCGAGTACTCGGTCGTCGCGACGATGAACCTGAACGGCGACTACGTCACCGACGCGGCCGCGGCGCAAGTGGGAGGGCTGGGCGTGGCCCCCGGCGCGAACATCAACTACGCGACCGGCCACGCGATCTTCGAGGCGACGCACGGCACCGCGCCGAAGCACGCCGGCAAGAACGAGGTCAACCCGGGCAGCCTGATCCTCTCCGCGGTCGAGATGCTGCGCTACATGAACTGGCAGCCCGCGGCCGACCGGATCCTCAAGGGGATCAAGGCGGCGATCGCGGCGAAGCGAGTCACCTACGACCTTGAGCGGCAGATGGAGGGGGCGACGCTCCTCTCCTGCTCCGCGTTCGGCGACGAGATCGTCGTGCACATGAACGGCCGGGGTGGATAGGCGATGGCACAGAGAGGCATACGCGAATACGACGCGAAGCGTCTCCTCGCACGGGCACTGTCGGAGCACGGCGCCGGCGGGGTGTCCCTCGACGATCGGCTCGTCCTCGTGACGCCGGAGACCGATCTGAACGTGCTTCCTGAGAGCCACCCCTGGTTGAAGGAAGCACGCCTCGTCTGCAAGCCGGACCAGCTGTTCGGCAAGCGCGGGAAGAACGACCTCCTGTTCGTCGACAGGACGTTCGACGAGGTGAAGGCGTGGATCGCCGAGCGGATGAACCGGACGATGACGATCGAGGGGGCGGGCGGCAAGACCACCGGCGTCCTGACCCACTTCCTGATCGAGCCGTTCGTCCCCCACGAGGTCGAGTACTACCTGGCGTTCACCTCGAAGCGGGACGCGGACGTCGTCCACTTCTCGACCCAGGGCGGCGTCGACATCGAATCGGTCTGGGACACCGTGATCGAGATGGAGGTGCCGGTCCTCGGGACCCTCGACGTGGCGGCGCTCGAGAAGCGGCTTCCGAAGGTGCCGGAGAAGGCGAAGATCGTCTCGTTCATCGAGGCGCTGTACCGGTTCTACGTCGAGGACCACTTCGCCTACCTCGAGTTCAATCCGTTCACCCTGGCCGACGGGGTGATCGTCGCCCTGGACGCCGTCGCCAAGCTGGACGACACCGCGGCGTACCAGTGCGCCGAGAAGTGGGGGAAGATCGAGTTCCCCAAGCCGTTCGGGACGACGACGACAAGGGAAGAGGCGTACGTGAAGTCGCTCGACGAGAAGACCGGCGCCTCGCTTAAGCTGACCGTCCTCAACCCGACCGGGCGGGTCTGGCTTCTCGTCGCCGGCGGCGGGGCGAGCGTCATCTACGCCGACACCGTCGTGGATCTCGGCTACGCGAAGGAGCTCGCCAACTACGGCGAGTACTCGGGCGACCCGTCGACCGAGCTGACCTACGAGTACACGAAGACCGTGCTCGACCTGATGACGCGGACGCCCGATCCGAAGGGGCGGGCGAAGTTCCTCATCATCGGCGGCGGGATCGCCAACTTCACCGACGTCGCCAAGACGTTCACCGGGATCATCCAGGCGCTCGAGGAGTCCAAGGAGCGGCTGCAGAAGAACAAGGTCAGGATCTACGTCCGCCGCGGCGGCCCGAACTACAGGGAGGGGCTGGAGAAGATGCGGCGCGTCGGCGAGCGGATCGGCGTGCCGGTCGAGGTCTACGGTCCCGAGACCCACATGACGGCCGTCGTCTCGATGGCGCTCGAAGGGGGGAAGTAGGATGGAGCGCTACGAGCTCTTCTCGCGCGACACCCAGGCGTTCGTGTACGGCAACCAGGTGCGGGCCGTGCAGCGGATGCTCGACTTCGACTCCCTCTGCCGCAAGGACGCCCCGTCCGTCGTCGCGATGATCACCCCCGAGCGGGGCGGGTTCGAGACCTTCTTCTGGGGGACGAAGGAGATCACCATCCCCAAGGTGCAGACGATCGGCGAGGCCGTGAAGCGCTGGCCGAAGGCCGACGTGATGGTCAACTTCGCCTCGCAGCGCTCGGCGTTCGACTCGACGATGGAAGCGCTCGCGACCGAGACGATCCGCACGATCGCCGTGATCGCCGAGGGCGTGCCCGAGCGGCAGGCCCGCATCCTCTCTGCCACGGCCAAAGAGAAGGGCAAGTGGATCATCGGCCCGGCGACCGTCGGCGGGATCCAGGCCGGCGCGTTCAAGATCGGCAACACCGCCGGCACGATGGACAAACTCAAGGAGGCGAAACTCTACCGGCCCGGATCGGTCGGGTTCGTCTCCGTCTCCGGCGGGATGTCGAACGAGGCGTACAACATCATCGCCCGGGCGACCGACGGCCTGTACGAAGGGATCGCCATCGGCGGCGACGCCTTCCCCGGCTCGACGCTCCTCGACCACCTGCTCCGCTACGAGGAGAACCCGAAGATCAAGCTGCTCGTCTGCCTCGGGGAGGTCGGCGGCACGGCCGAGCACGCGATCGCCGCGGCCGTCAAGGAAGGCCGGATCACGAAGCCGCTCGTGATGTGGGCGACCGGGACGTGCGCGAAGGTGCTCCCCGGCCAGGTCCAGTTCGGTCACGCCGGCGCCAGGGCCGGATCCGCGAACGAGACCGCCGACGCGAAGAACCAGGCGCTGCGGGAGGCGGGTGTTATCGTCCCGAACTCGTTCGACGACTACGCCGAGGCGATCCGCGACACGTACGAGAGGCTCGTCGCCGACGGGACGATCGTCCCCGCCCAGGAATTCGAGCCCCCGGCGATCCCGATGGACTACGCGCAGGCGAAGGCCGAGGGGCTCGTTCGCAAGCCGACGAACTTCATCTCGACGATCTGCGACGAGTCGGGCGACGTGCACACCTACTGCGGCGTGCCGATCGAGGAGGTCATCGAACGGAAGCTCGGGATCGGCGGCGTGATCGGGCTCCTCTGGTTCAAGAAGGAGATCCCCGCCTACGCCCGCGAGTTCCTCGAGATGGTCGTCCAGATCATCGCCGACCACGGGGCCGCCGTTGCCGGCGCGCACAACGCGATCGTCGCCGCCCGGGCGGGCAAGGACCTGATCTCCTCGCTCGTCAGCGGGATCCTGACGATCGGCCCGCGGTTCGGCGGGGCGGTCAACGGCGCCGCCGAGCACTTCCTGTTCGGACTGCGGAACGGGATGGCCCCGCGAGACTTCGTCGGCCACATGAAGTCGAAGAACACGAACATCCAGGGGATCGGGCACCGGCTGAAGAGCCTGGAGAACCCCGACAAGCGGGTCGAGCTGATGAAGGGCTTCGCGCGGACCCACTTCCAAGCGACGCCGCTCCTCGACTACGCCCTCTCCGTCGAGGCCGTGACGACGCAGAAGAAGAACAACCTGATCCTGAACGTCGACGGGTGCATCGGCGTGCTCTTGGTCGACCTGTTGAAGGAGCTCCGCTTCACCGACGACGAGATCGACCGGATGATCGCGATGGGGACCTTCAATGCCCTGTTCGTCCTCGGCCGCTCCATCGGCCTGATGGGCCACTACTTCGACCAGAATAGACTGGAACAGGGACTCTACAGGCACCCCCTCGACGATATCCTGTACGATGTGCCAGAGCGCCCAGAAGTTGTGGGGTAGCGCTCTGCACATCGACGTCAGCAAACTTGAGGGTTAGCCATCGCGGCTGACCCTCCTCACTTGACAAGATATCGTCGAAAGAGAACGACGCTGTCGTTCTCTCACGCGATCCACAAGGATCGCGCAGATGAGCGCCCTGTACGAGAGCACCGACCAGCAGAACGGAACGTTCTGCCAAGCTGCCCGAAGGGCAGGCGACCGACGTCTGAGAAGGTCGGCTGAACATCACCAGGAAACTGATGAAGGGGACAGCATTGCTGTTCCTTTCCGCTTGTGAAATGTCATCCAGAGGAGAACGGCAATCGAGTCGGGCCGTTCTCCGACGCGATGCACAGCATCGCGCAGACGATCATCCTGTAAGACGTACCTGAGAGACCTGAAGTAGTCGGTTAGCCCTTTGGAACGTCGAGCTGCTGATGAGACGGTCGGTGGTCGACCGGCCGCCTTCCTTCGGCCGGAGACGCTCAATCCCGAACAGCCTTGTTGCGCTGCGGGCCGCTTATGGCAACCGCTGCGGCCGCCTACCGGATCACACATCACCCAGAAGTTGTGTGGCAGAATGTCAAGAAACAAGATTTGACCCTCCGCTCGCGCTGCGGCCGCCTACCGGATCACACATCACCCAGAAGTTGTGTGGCAGAATGTCAAGAAACAAGATTTGACCCTCCGCTCGCGCTTGGAAAAGCGTCAGAGACGGGGGCTTTTTCAGAGGTCTCAAATACAATGGTAGACCCCAACTCATGCCTGACCCAATGCTTCGAGACCACGATGGAGTTTCACCTATGGCGCTGAATCCAAGATCCTTCCGTCGCTGAGACGTATCACGCGTTGACATCGGTCCGTGATCTGCTCGTTGTGAGTTACGATGACAACAGAAGAATCGGGAGATTCAAACGAGCAGATGAGGTCGAGCACTTGGTTGCCAGTGTCGGAATCAAGATTCCCAGTCGGTTCATCAGCAAGCAGCAGGTGAGGATTCGTCACTGTCGCCCGTGCGATCGCAATACGTTGTGCCTCCCCGCCAGAAACCTGGCTTGGATAGTGGTTGGCACGATCGGTTAGTCCGACTCGATCCAGTGCAGAGTTCACCAACCTCCGCCTCTGCTGCCGCGTAAAGCTCTTTGCCAGTTTCAGGGGCAGTTCCACATTTCGCCATGCAGTCAGGCCATGTAGAAGGTTGTAGGTTTGGAACACGAAGCCAATTTCAGAGGCTCGCATACGTGCACGCCTTCTGTCAGGTACAGACCAAGGGTCCTCACCCTGGAACCTGACGGCACCAAAGCTCGGACGATCCAGTAGGCCGAGGATGGTGAGCAGGGTGGTCTTGCCCGCTCCCGATGGTCCCTGAATTCCTATGAGCTCGTTGACCCCCATGACAAGCGTAATCTTCTGCAGTGCTGTGATCTCTGACTCTCCGCGTACGAATGTCTTCGACACGCTTGTGAGGGATATCATCTCTACTCCCCTCCCAAACGGATTGCGTCTACAGGACTCAGACGGACGATGCGAAGCGATGGGATTGCCCCCGCGATTGCCGATGCCAGTGCGACTGAGATGAAGCTCCAGAGGAGGATTGCCGCTGGGAATGGAAGAGACATTGACAAGAGCCTATCCATGAGCAGCACACCGAGGGCTGCGACCAGGGTTGCCCCCGCCCCCGCAACTGCAGTGACGAGTAGTGTCGACCGATAGGTGAGCCAGAAAACGGAAGAACAAGTCGCCCCCAATGCACGTCGAATCCCGAGGTCGCGATACTCCTGCATGACTCGCAGCCAGAATACGCTTCCCAGCGCCAAGGCCCCGAGAACCAATGCCACGAGACCGAGTCGCGTCAGGCCAAGTGTGAGTCCATTCACCGTACTGATTGTTCCTGCAAGTTCGGTCGCAGGGCCCTCGAGTGCAGCCGGAGCATTCCCGGGGTGTCTCTCCCCAAGCGTCGCTTGGATTGCCGTCAGGGTCGCTCTCACATCGACCGCTGGTGAAAGCAGAACCCATGCCGTGTACCAGGGGACGCTGCCAGAGAAACTGCCCGCAGGCACCAGAATCTTCTCGCGAGTACTGGGACCCTGGACCGCCTGAAGATCACTTGCCGGTGCCGAGAGAATGCCGATGATCTTGTAGCTCCTATCGTCAAATGTGATTTTCTGACCGATCGCACTCGCCCCAGGGAACATACGCTGGGCGATATCAGGACCGACAACGGCGACTGGCGCAGAAGACTCAAACTCCTCTGTTGTCGGCAATCTTCCGTCGATAAGCGTTCCTGCAAGGAATGGCGTCCCCACATTGGCTGCCCAGTACACCTCAGCCCGGATCTCACGATCACCTATCAGGATTGACTTCCACTCTGAGTCTTCTCCGGTGACGCTTCGCACCCCGTGAAGCTTCTCGATGGCCTGCAGATCGTCTAGCATTAGGTCATACGTGGGAAGGGAGCTAGTCTTCCTTGAGTGGCCCGACACCGCAATCACGTTCGGATCCGTTTTCCCGAATGCTTCCATGTAGTGACCCCTTAGTGCTG
>CAZGXU010000025.1:28746-31041 GCA_964530075.1 uncultured Thermotogae bacterium | reverse complement strand
GGCTCCGCGCCGAGGAGCGGCGATGTGGGAATCGACAGCGTGAGCAGAATGCAGAGGACCGCGCCCATTCGTTTCATCGCATCGCACGATGACACTCCGACCGCGTGCTTGTCAAATGGAGGCTCCCTGTTTCCGAGAGTCCTGCTCGGAACAGAGGGCGCGACTGCGGCTCAGCCCGAGGTCAACACCGAAGACGGCTGCGCGCTGCCCTTCTCCTTCTCCGTCTCCGTCTCCATCACCCCATCGATCTCGACTTGAGCATGCTCGAACCGCTCTATAAGCCAGCCCGTGGGATCTACGATCTCCCCGAAGCTCCCGAGGGCCGAGCCAGCTGCGACGACTGCAAGAAGCTCTACAACCTCATGCTCTTGGCTCGGGGGTTGTGAGCGACAGCCGGCGTCACACTCCTCTGTATCAGCTGAAGAGGAGATCGGATATGGCCTTCCGTTAGAAGTACTTGAGCTTGAAGGACAAACTACCAACGAACGCCGCGTCCCGTCGCCCGCGCTGAGAAGGACCTCGGCGTTCTTCGAGGGCGTCTCACGCCCGAAAGAGGAACCGTTCCGGGTTGACCGAGCAGAACGCGTCCTTCTCCGCCGGCGTGAGGGCGGTGGTGCGCGAGAAGAGGTCGAGGTAGCGATTGTACGATTCGATCCACATGAGGTTGATGGCGAAGTCGGACCCGAAGAGGACGCGGCTTCTGAGCTTCTCGGCGTCCTTGGGAGGAAGGCGATCGAGCAGCGCCCTGAGCCTCTGGTAGTAGACGTCGCTCGTTGCCCGGCAGGAGACGTCGACGTAGACGTTCTCGTACTTGAGCACGAGGGCGAGGGTTTCCTCTTGGCGGTTGCGTTCGAGCCGGCCCATCGGGAAATGGGCGAGATCGATCCAGAGGTCGCGATAGTGCTGCAACGCCCGGGCCCACTTCGACACGTCGGTGATCGCGTTCAGCCGGTCGCGATCTACGGTGACGAACCCGCCCTTCCCGCCGTGCGTGGTGAGCGGGATGCCCTTCTCGCTGCACCTGGTATAGAGCCGGTCGATCTTGGCCATCGCCTCGGGATCGCCGTCCGGCCAGGGATCGAACCCGAGCGGCGGGTAGACCTTGATCCCGGCGAAGACGTGATCGCCGAGATGGTCGATGTTCCCGTCGAACTGGGCGAACTGCGCGAGGAAGTCGGCGCGTCGGCCGCTGTAGCGGGCGAAGTACTTCTTGAGCAGGCCTTCGATCTTCTCCAGGGTGTAGTTGGCCGGGTTCAGACCGAGGAACGGGTAGATCTCGAAGACGCGCCGCGTCGAGGCGTCGAGGGCCGAGTACTTCGCCGCCAACGACGGTTCCGACTCGGTTTCGGCGTAGACACGGATCGCGCGGAAGACGTCGACGACCTGTTCGACGATCGGCTTGCCTGCGGGGACGTCGTAGTGAAACCACCGCCGTGGCGGCTCTCCCGGCGCGGTCTTGTTCTTGTAGCCGAAGTCCATCATCAGCGGCGTGAGGACGATCCGCCCATAGCGTGTGCCGCCCAGGTTCAGCCCCTCGGCGTCGAGCAACGGGTTCTCCCGCTCGCGAAGACAGTTCTCCATCAGGAGGAACGTGCTCCCGATGTCGTTCTCCAGCACGAGGAGGAGGTTGGCGAAGGACTTCAACAGGCGCGTGATCCGCCCGATGAGGGCGCGAATCAGGCCCCTCGCGAGACGGCGCAGCGGCAGGATCCAGTAGAACAGCAAGAGAAGCGCCGAGAGGAGGATGAGGACGACGACCAGGACCACGACGAGGAAGCCGAGCGGGATGCGACGCGGCACGAGGAGCCCCTTGGCGAGTTCGCGCAACGAGCGACGGACGAACACCATGAGCGACGGATGGCTCAGGTTGAACGCGTGCAGATGGATGTCGTAGGCCGTCTTCCCTTCCATGTGCGCCTCCTCCGCAACATGATCGCAGGCTCTTGGGCAGCATAGGCGCCGGCGGGACTTGTCGCCAAATCGAGCGAGGAAGGGTCTCAAGGGCAAGCGACCTGCGTGGAATCGAGGACATCTCTGAAAGCGCTGTCGGTCAAGGAGGTGGTACGGGAGTCTGGTCTTGCATTCCAGCTCAAAGTTCCGGCGGATCCAATGGCCCCCTCAGCCTGCCCTCTCCCGCGAAGGGGAGAGGGGGAACAGCGCGCGAGGAGGGGGGTGTCCCCTGTCTCTTGACGTGCGGCACCGGCCCAAGGCGAGTCTGCGGCGGGGCTGAGAGGGTCGGGATACCAGTCGGAGAATCGCCCCCTCGTCCTGCAAGCGTTGAAGCGCACCGTGGAT
>CAZGXU010000025.1:0-28736 GCA_964530075.1 uncultured Thermotogae bacterium | reverse complement strand
CTCCCAGCCTCCGTCCGACGGGTCCTCAGCGACTGCCACGAGAGGCGAGGCCAGCTGAGTGCGAGCGGTAGGTGATCGTGGAAGAACCCCCGATCCGGGACGACGAGACAAGCCGCCGATTCCCGACTGCGTTGAAGACGCATGACAGGAGCGCGGAAAGGCAGATCGGCCCGGCTCTCCAGCTTCACCGCGAGCGGGGAGCGTTCTGTCGGCTGGTCGCGCGAAGACCGACCGTGCTATCCCGTTTCCCGGGGAGCGTCCGCCCCTTCTTGAGCCAGGACGGCCAACCGTGCCGATACGGACTCGACAAGCTCATCCAGGGCCGACACGAACTCCTGTTCGCTTCGCATGAGCCGCGACGGCATCTCGCTTGCGGACGTCCCGATCTCCCGAAGGAACGCCGTCGCGATGCCCCTTCGTTCGAGGACCTCGATGAGTCTGCGCATCGCCTCAATGAGGCGAAGTGGTCCGTATCGGGGCGGCTCAGTCATCAGATTCCGAGACGAGACGAGCATGAACGCCACAAGCTCGAGGAGGTCTCCACCATCTGAGCGGCTCACGTTCCATCCCCTTCCTTGCCTTCTCTACGGGGCTCGCTGTCTCCTTGCGGGCCCGGGCCCCTGTCGTTGTAGGGTCGCCCCCATCGGTCGAGATGGATGAGACCTTCGAACGTCCGCGGAGGAGGCGGGGGCACCCTGGCTGGATGCCCGACGCTGATCAGCAGCTGCGGGACGATCTCCTCGGGTAGGCCCAAGATCTTCCGTACGGCGCCGGGGTGAAAGGAGAGGACGGCGCACGTTCCCAGTCCCTCGGCGTGAGCGGCGAGCATGATCGTCTGCGCTGCCATCGCGGTATCCATGGGAGCGCACTGGTCTCTGCCCATCGCGCCGCCCAGTTCCCCCGCGCGCTTGCGGTCCTGGCAGATCGCGAGGATTGCCGGGGGCGGCAAGCTGATCCCCGGGCTGACGGCGTGAATGGCGCGAACCGTCGACTCGTCTGTCACGATGACAAACCGCCACGTCTGAGCGTTGCCGCCTGTGGGAGCCCACATCCCCAGCGCAACGAGGGACGCCAATCGCTCGACGTCGACCTTCGCCTTCGTGAACTGCCGCACGCTTCGCCGGGTCGTAATGACGTCCTTGAGGATCTGGCCTGCCTCAGTTCCCGACATCGCCGCCTCCCTGCAACATGGCGGTGAAGATGTGCTGGAGAAGGCTCGCGGCACGCTGCATGTCGGAAATCAAGATGTGTTCGTCGGAACTGTGCTCAGCCCGGACGCCTGTGCCGAGGACGATCACCTCGATCCCCTGTTCGTTGTAGATCGACGCGTCCGTCCCACCGCAGATGACGCGGACGACTGGATCCAGTCCCTCGTCGCGAATGGCACGCTTCGCGACGGTCACCACGCGCGTGTCCTCCGGAACAGAGTGGGCGCGGTACGCGAGCTCGGAGCGGACCTCGGCTGACGCGCCGACCGATCTTGCGTTGACGGAGCAGATCTCTTCCATCAGTCTGGCGACCTCCGTGGCGCGATCGTGGTCCAGGCTGCGGCACTCGGCGACGATTTTCGTCCTTTCGGGGACGCCATTTCGGATCAGGCCGCCTTCAATGATCCCTACATTGGCGGTTGTCCGGACGTCGAGTCGACCCAGCGGGAGAGCGGCAATGGCCCGGGATGCCGCCACGATGGAGGAGATCCCCTTCTCCGGCTCCATGCCGGCGTGGGCGGCCTTCCCAAGGAACGTCACATCGAGCAGGAAGTGAGAAGGGCCGCCAACGACAACACCGTCCAGGGTGTCCCCATCGAGCACAAACCCCTCCCTTGCATCGATCCCTTCGAAGTCCAGATGACGCGCGCCGGTCAGGCCTATCTCCTCCTCGCGGGTCACAATGAACTCGATGGGAGGATGGCGGTCGGCCGTCTCGACGGCCTGGATGAACTCCGCGATCCCTGCCTTGTCGTCGGCCCCGAGAATCGTATCTCCCCGCGATCGGATGACGTCTCCTTCGACGAGGGGCTCAATGCCTTTCCCCGGCTTGACTGTGTCTCCGTGGCAAGCAAACAGGACGGGAGTTTCTCGGCCCGAGCGCTTCCCTTGCAGGCGGGCGATGAGGTTCCCGTACTCATCCCGGCGGCACACGGCATCAAGCCGCTCCTCGAGCCGTCGGCCCAGATGGTCAAGGAACTCCCCTTCGTCCCCGGATTCGCTGTCGATGCGGACGAACTCGCAAAACGTCTCGACCATGGAGTCTTCCATCGGCGTCACCTCCAGTCAAACGGACCGTCTTCTTCCTACGCTTTCCCGAGCTTGCGGGCAAGAGGGATCAGCTGCTCGTCCACCACCCGGCCGTCTTCGAGGAGCCGCTTCCCGTCGAGCCAGACCGATGAGCGGAGGCACACGCCGTCACCATGCGAGACGGCGTCGCCCAACGCGCCGCCGAAGACCTCAGCCTGGTACCCGAAACCCCACTGGGTGCATCCCCAGATTCGCTCGTCCTCGGTGCATTTCCCGGTTAGCTGCGCGCCGGGATTGAACCCATAGCACGTGTGGGCGAGGTGATACATCCGCTCGTCGCCCAGGCCGGCAAGCCACTCGCGAACCCTGGTGGCTTCGTCGCCCCCCTCGATCTTGACGATCTTGCCTCGTTCCACCAGGAACGTGATCGGGGATCGCAGAATCCCAAGATCCATGTCGCCTCCGCCGTGGAACGAGCCGTCGAACACAATCACCCCTTCGATCGATTCTTCGAGCGGCGCCCAACCGATCTGACCCAGCATGAAGTGCACGCCCGGGCTTGAAGCGTCTCCGCTCTCGTTGGTGACGGGCCTTCCGGCGTTCCGGAAGGCGACGTCCGTACCCGCCGGATTGGTGATCCGCATTGTCCGGGCAGCGCGCGTCCGTTCCGCGACCGCTGACATGAACGGTCGCAGTGCGCCCAGATCGACCGCCCCAAGGCAACGCCATAGAGACGCGGGATCCATCTTCCCGAGATGGAAGTATCGCGTCTTGGTCCCTTCAGCCATTGCCTTCTCCCACCACGTATTGCAGTACAGCCACAGCTCGTTCAGCTCAATCCAGACGTCCGTGCGCTCGATCGCTCCGCCGAGGCAGTCAGGGAGGCGCCATTCGCCCGCCTTCCCGTACGCGGGAGGGGTGGTGTGATACGCGATCATCGTCTTGGCCCCTGCGCTCTCGCCGGCTCTCGCCATCGCCAGGGCCAGGCGGAAGTCGGCCTGAGAATCGATGGTGATGAGGAGGGTCTCATCGGGTTGAACGCTCAAGATCTGGTCGATGGTTTTGCCTGCCGAGGCAGCCAGTTCGAGTTCGAACTCTCCGATCACGGTTCCCCCTGTCCCTACGTCCAAACGTCTCAGCAATCCGAGCGCGACTCGTGGTCCGAATGCCCCGTCGCCGGGGACAGAATCGGCCACCAGCCGGGTGAGGCAAACGCTTCGGCCAGCTTCAACGCGGCCGTGGCCGGCTCGACGACGGGAACGCCCAAACGCTCGGCGAGTCGACCGGCGATCCGCCCCATGGCCGTGCAACCCAACACGATGACCTCGGCTCCGTCCTCAGCCACGGCTCGGCGCGCTACCTGCTCGACCGCATCAAGCGTGCGGTCGTCGTCATCGAGATCCAGAACGTGGAGAGACGTCGAGCGGATTGACGCCAGGCGCTCTCCCAGTCCCATCTCCCGGACCTTTGCGAACATCGGCGCCCGGCTCTCGGGAACCGGCATGATGACCGAGAACCGCTCGCCGAGCAGAAGCGAGACGCAGAGCGCGGCTTCTCCTGCTCCGACGACCGGAATTCGAGCGGCCTTCCGCGCCGCTTTGAGTCCCGGGTCGAGCGTGCAGTCGATCGTTACCGCATGGAAGCCCTGACTCTCCGCGCGTTCTGCCTCCGAAAACACGGCCAGTGCAGCGATGAGATGGTCCCGTTCGTTTTCCGTCGCCGGTGGGCAATCGGACGGGGCGACGAGCGTGACTGTCGTGTCCCGTCCGAGCGCCGCTTGCCGATTGGCCAAGTGGGTTCGCGCGAGGTCCTGGGAGGAACTCGCCATGATCGCCTTGATCTTCATCATCCTCTCGTCTCCCTGTGTCGCATGCCCCGTGGGCGCCGACGCGCCTACTTCCCGATCTCCCGCGCCAACTCCACCAGCTCCGGATGGACGACTCGCCCCTCTTCGAGGAGGGGAACATCATCCAGCCAGACGCTGGATTGGAGACAGATCCCGTCTCCATGCGAGACGGCACCCGGGAGATTTCCATCGAACATCGGCCCCTGAAAGCCGTTGCCCCATTCGGTGGCACCCCACACTCGCTCGTCCTCCGTGCACAGCCCCGTCAGGATGGACCCTGGGTTGAAGCCGTAGCAGACGTGTGCCAAGTTGTACATGTTGGGGTCGCCGAGCCTTTCGAGCCAGGCACGCAATCGCTCGGCCTGCGCTCCGCCGGAGATCTCGACAATCCGCCCCGCTACGATGCGAAGCGCAATCGGCTCGACGAGTACGCCGAGATCTGCGTCGCCGCCACCGGAGAAAGACCCATCGAATACGATCGTCCCCTCGATGCTCTCCTCACGTGGAGCCCAGCCGATCTGCCCGACCAGGAAGTGAGGTCCGGGGGTGTCGGCGCGCAGCTCATTGGTCACCGGACGGCCGGGGACGTTCTCGAACGCGACCTCCGTCCCGGCTGGAGTTGTCACCCGCATGTTCGACGCTCGTTCGGTCAGTTCGACCACCTTGTTCTGAAATCGTTCTTGCAGCGACATATCAAGGCGGGCGATACACCGAACCACTCGATCCGAGTCGAGTCCTCCGAGGAAGAGGTAACGCGTCCGGCCGTTGGACATCGCGTCGACCCACGGCGTGGAGTACAGAAGCCACTGGTCGTTGAACTCGATCCAAACGTCGGCCGCCGGAATCGCCCGCTTCAGAGGCTCAGGCAGCTGTGCATCGGCGACTTGTCCGTATCCCCGCGGCGTGGAGTGCCACGCGACGATCACCTTTCCACCCGCGGCCTCCGCGGCCTTGGCGACTTCCTCGACCGGCCGGAAGTCCATGGCCGAGTCGACGGTGAGAAGCACCGACTCCCCGGGGGCGACGGCGCAGAGGTCGCGGACGACGATGCGCCCGGCCTTCGCGAGTTCCAGATCGTACCGAACCGGCATACGGTCGATCACCTCCTTGGATGATCACCCGATCTCAGAGGGGCTATCGCTTGAGTACCAGATCCTCGATGGGCGTGTAGTCGATCTCGAAGTCGAAGTGCCCTGGCCCGAGGATGTCGATCCCCTTGGGCGAGCGGAACTGCTCGACTGCGCGCAGGCCGATGACGGCGACCTCCTGCCCTTCCTCGATCTGCGAATTGGCGTACGGCTCCCCCGTCCTTCGGTTGACGACGTTGATCATGTCCGGGCTGGTCACGTAGGTATCGCCGTCGAGCCAAGAGACGTGGTTCTCGTTCTTGAACCAGATTCGAAACTCCGAATCGGCGAAGTCTCCCTGCCCCTCAATGGTATGGGTCCCCCAGTAGTAGCCCTCCTTGTCCTCCCACTCCTTTTTCGAGACCTTGCCCTCGAACAGGAGCCAGCCCTTCAGAGTCTCGACCAGCTCCCGGACGGGATCACTCCCGGCCTCCCGGGATTCCCGTATCGAACGGCCGATCCGGAGACAGTCCGACAGGGTCCCCGGGATGATCGCCCTTTTCATGTCGCTACCCTTGAACAGGAATCCTGCCTGACCGGCGAGCCCGAACGACGAAGCGGCGAGGAATTTCCCCATTCGTTCGGCCATCTCGTAGCCGACGCTCTCGGTGATCACGCAGAGATTCCCGTAGTTGTCGACGCTCGAGATCGGCCAGAGCGGCAGGTCGTTGAGATACGGCGTGGTCTGTGGAATCTCCGGGATCGCCCGCCCAGTGTAGTCGCCATCCACGATGGAGATGCCGAGCCGTGCAGCGGCGGCCACCGCACCGGCCGTGTTGGATCCCCCGAGCTCGATGGCTACGATCGCTCCCACCTTCACGTTCATGTGCTTCTCGAGCAGACGGATCGATTCGGCCTGGATGCTCTTGTACCGCTCCTTCGACAACCCCAGATGTTTCATCTTCCGCTTCGCCTCATCGGTGACGGGGGCAATCGACCCCATGAGGAAAGGACAAGCGGTCCATGTGTCGTCCGGGACGTTGTTGGGAGGCGTCCAAGTGATCTCGAATCCGTCGGCGCGGGCTGCCTCGAGCCATGCGATCCCGTCCGCGGGGCTGCCCCCTCCCCCCGTCCCCATGAAGGTGCACCCTCTGACGAAGTCCCGGATTTCCTGATCGGTGTGAAGCGTTGTCATGCTCTCCTCCTTGTGAGATAAGATCCGTTCCGGCGTCCATCTCTACGGTGGTTCGCTCTCTGTGTCATGGCCCTCGAGTACCGCACGTCCTGCTCATCGGATTCCCTGGTCCAATGACGTTTCGACTCACTCGTTTGGATTCGCAAGCTCCTCCGCCCGCCAGCAGCGCACGAGATGTCCTGGCGTGACTTCTACGATCGAGGGCAGCTCTTCGGAGCATCTCGCCTGGGCGACCGAGCACCTCGGGTGAAAGGCGCAGCCGCTCGGTGGGGTGACAGGACTCGGGATCTCTCCTCCCTTGCTCATCTTGCGCGGCTTGACCTCTTCCTCCGCCTGTGACACGACCGGCGCCGCCGCGATGAGCGTCTTCGTGTAGGGATGGACGGAATGACGAAACAGCTGTTCGACCGGGCCGAGTTCGTAGATCTTACCGACGTACATGACGGCAGCTCTGGCGGCGATCGTTCGCACGAGGCTGAGGTTGTGCGTGATGAACAGGTACGACAGCCCCAGCTCCTCTCGAAGTCGGACGAACAGCCCGATCAGCTTCGCCTGCACCGATACGTCGAGCGCCGACGTCGGCTCATCCAGCACCAAGAAGGAGGGGTTCACGGCCAGAGCCCTCGCGATCGCGACCCGCTGCCGTTGCCCTCCGCTGAGAGCGGACGGGTACTTGTACATGTACCGGCTGGACATCTCGACCTGCTCGAGAAGGGTTCGCACGATGGTTTGCCTCTCCCTTCTTGACTTGGCAAGCCCGTAGATGATCAGGGGGTCCTCGAGGGTGCTTGTCACGTTGCGACGGGGGTTCAAAGAGGACTTGGGATCCTGAAAGACCATCTGAATCTCTCGCCGAAACCACTTCGCGGTCTGCTTGTCCAGCTGCGAGACATCCCTCCCCTTGAGCTGGATCGTTCCGCTCGTCGCCCCGTAGAGGTGGACAATGGTCTTGGCTACGGTCGATTTCCCCGATCCGGATTCGCCGACCAGGCCGAAGATCTCTCCCGGATGGACCTCGAAGCTGACATCATCGACCGCCTTCACGTGCCCGAAGACGCGGTGCAGCAGGCCGGAATGAAGCGGGAAATGCTTCGTGAGGTTCTCCACGCCAAGAATCGGGTCACACATGGGTCTCTCCGCCGTACAGGTAGCAGGCCACGTGTCGCCCTGCAGCCGTCTCCACGGGCAACGGCTTCCGCTTCTCACAAATGTCCATCCGATGTGCGCACCTAGGGTGGAATCGGCATCCTGAGGGGGCTTCGGTGTAGTCGGGAACCGTCCCCGGGATTCCCTCCGCCAAGACCTCCCCGGTGAGGCGAGGAACGGAGGCCACCAGTCCCCTGGTGTACGGGTGCTCCGGAGCATCGAGAATGGTCGTCGCCGGCCCGGTCTCCGCGACTTGGCCAGCGTACATGATGTAGACACGTTCTGCAATCTCTCGGACCACGCCCAGGTCATGCGTGATCATCAGGACGGCGATCTGAGCCTCCTTCACCAAGCTCTTCAGCAACTCGAGGATCTGTGCCTGAATGGTCACATCGAGCGCCGTTCCGGGCTCGTCCGCCACCAGCAGTCTCGGACGATTGACCAGCGCCATCGCAATGAGGGCTCGCTGCCGCATCCCTCCGGACAGCTCGAGGGGGTACATCTTGAGCATGCGTTCGGGATCCGGCAGCCGGACGGACAGAAAGGCTTCGACTGCGGTTCGCCTCAGCGCGGCCCGCGAGGGGCGCCTCCTGCTTCCCGCCCTCCGGCGACCGTAGCGGATCACGTCGAACATCTGCTGGCCGACGGTGAACACAGGATTGAGCGAACTGAGCGGATCTTGGAAGATCATCGCGATGATCTTCCCCTTCATGGCGAGGATCTCCGCGGGGGACATCTTCAGGACGTCCTTTCCGGCGAGGAAGATTTCTCCTGCGGGGAACTGAGCGGGAGGCGACTTGAGGATGCCCATGGCGGCCTTCATGGCCACGGTCTTTCCGCATCCCGTCTCCCCCACCAGTCCGACGCGCTCCGCCTCTCGGATCTGGAGACTGACGCCGTCGAGCACTCTGGAGAGGCCTTCATAGACGCGAAATTGGACGTGCAAGTCCCGGACATCTAACAGGAGAGACCGCTCCGCCATCGACTAAATCCCCTCCTCCACCGCCAGCGCATCCCGCAGCCCGTCTCCCAGGAGGTTGAAGCCCAGAATGATGAGGAAGATCGCCAGGCTCGGGAAGACCGTCATCCACCATCTCTCCGGCAGATACTTCGAGCCGATCGAGATCATCGTCCCCAGATCCTCCGCGGGAGGCTGCGCGCCCAGGCCCAGGAAGCTCAGTCCGGCTCCCACCAGGATGACGAACCCCGCGTCGAGAGTGATCTTGACGATGATCGGAGACGCACAGTTGGGCAGGATGTCCCTGAAGATGATACGCAGGTGGCTTGCCCCCAGCGCTCGACTGGCCTGTACGAACTCCTCGGTCTTGATGGAGCGAGCGATCCCGTGAACCAAGCGGCAGTGCCACGTCCACCAAATCGAGGCGACCGCAAGCATGGCCTTGTCGATGCTTGGGGTGAACGCCGCGCAGATGGCCAAGGCCATGACCAGCGCCGGCAGCGAGAGGAAGATGTCGGTGATCCGCATGATGACGGTCTCGGTCCTCCCGCCGATGTAGCCGGCAAGCAAGCCGAGGAAGACTCCGAAGGGTACGCTGATCCCCAGGACCACGCCGGCCAGCATGAACGAGATCTGAGAACCGAAGATGATCCGGGTCAGCACATCGGCTCCGAGCGAATCCGTCCCAAACCAGTGCGCTGCGCTGGGAGGCTTGAACGCATTCACGAAGTCCGTGTACGCACCTGCGTGATGTGGATATGGAGTCACGAAGTGGGCGAAGCTTGCGAGGAAGACGAAGAACAGAACCATCGCCCCGCCGATGAGGGAGATGCGGTTTCGGCTGAACTTGTACCATCCTCGGCCCAGCCGATCTCTAAACGCTGCCCACCGAGCATCTTCCGGCTTCCGAGGGGCGTGCTGATCGGACGGCATCATGCTTCCTCCTGGCGTTTCCGAATCCGCGGGTCGAAGTAGCCCGCGAGGATGTCGACGATGAGGTTCACGACCACGAAAGCCAGCCCGATGATGAGAACCACTCCCATCACTGCATTGAAGTCTTTGCGCAGAATGGCTCGAATTCCGTACTTGGCCATTCCAGGCCAAGCGAAGACGGTCTCCACAAGGAACGCGTTGCTAAGCTCGGACGCGAAGGTCAAGCCGAGCACGGTCAGTGGCGGGATGAACGCGGGCTTCAGCATGTACTTGAAGGCGACGACTCGGTTGGGGATGCCGAATCCGCGCGCCGCCTCGATGTAGTCCTGGCTTGCCACGTCGCTCATGCTTCCCCGCGTCAGTCGAGCGATCTGTCCGATGCCCGTCATCGCGATCGCGAAGGACGGAAGGATGATGTGCGAAAGAGCATCTCCGAGCGCGCTGAAGTTTCCCGCGATCAGGCTATCCACAATCAGCAGCCCCGTGTAATGGGCGGGGGGCGTCGTCATCAGACCCAGCCGACCCGTTGTCGGCAGGATGCCAAGCAGATAAGAGAATATGAGCTGCAGGACAAGGCCGACGACGAACGGCGGCACGGCGACGCCGACGAACGCGAGCACCCGCACAGCATTGTCCGGCCATCGGTCCTTGTAGCGCGCCGCCATGACTCCGAATGGGACACCGAGCAGCAGCACCCACAGGATCGCCACGAGCACCAGCTCCACCGTGGCAGGAAGGTAGTGCGCGATGTCGAGTGCGACGTTCCGACGCGTCTGGAACGACAGACCGAAATCGCCGCGGAAGATCCCCGTGATGTACGTCCAGTATTGCACAGGCAGCGGCTTGTCCATTCCCATCTCGTGGCGCAGGTTCGCGATCTGCTCTTTGGAGGCGAACGGACCCAGCGCCAGTCGTGCCGGATCCCCGGGAAGTGTTCGCGCGATGATGAAGATGAGGATCGACAGCCCAAACAACACCAGGATCGTGTACAGCAGTCGACGTGCCAGGAAATACGAGAACCGCATGGTCAGCCTCTGTCTTCCCCAACCAGAGGGAGGGAAGCCAAGCTTCCCTCCCTGCCTTTAATCGACTGCGCTATTCCTCGTACCACCAGTCGCGGAAGTAGTAGTAGAAGCTCATCACCGGTCGATAGGTGAAGCCCTTCAACTTCTCCTGGACCGCGACACGCAACGCTAGGACGTTGACGAAGATGTCGGGGCATCGTTCCACGATCATATCCTGGAGCACGTTCATGATGTGGGCGCGCTCCTCCGGGTCGAGGGTGGACCGCTCCATCTCGATCAGACGGTCTACCTCAGGATCAAGCAGCCACTCGCACGAAGCCCACGTCCCGGCGGCCTCGGACAGGTACATGAAGCTGAAGTACGTGTCGGGGTCCGGGTAATTCGAGGAGACGGAGATGATCATTACGTTGGGGGTCGTCTCAATCGTGGTGGCCAAATCGGTCATTCGACCCCACGGCTCCACTTGGATCTCGACGTTCACGCCCAGCGACTCCATGGTCTCCTTGAATTGGACGGCGACCCTTCGTCGTGCCTCGAGTCCCTGTGGAGTCACCACGGTGATCGTTGGGATGTTCGGGTAGTACTTGCTCTGCTCGAGCTCCTCCCTTGCCTTGTCCAAGTCCTGGTAGTACTGGAAGACCCTTGGGTTGTGGCCAGGAATCCCAGGCGGGATCGGGCCTTGAGCCGCTCCGGATCCCGGCTCCACCAGGTTGATCATGGTGGCGTAGTCAAACGCCCAAGCCATCGCCCGGCGGATGTGGATGTCATCCGTCGGAGCTTTCTTGGTGTTGATCTTGTAGCAGAGCTCTTCGGGTGAGAGATACGTGAGCACTTCCACCCCGGGAATGGCGTCCATCTCCACGTAGTCTTCGTAAGTACGCCAGTGCTCCACCATGGTGAGCTCGCCCCGCCTCAGCATGGTCTTGCAGGTCGCAGTCTCCTGGAGGAAGATGCTGTGGGCCTCATCGATGTGTTTGTCCCCTTGTGGCCAGCCTTCCCAGTAGTCGAGGAACCGCTCGAATACGATCTCACGTCCCCGATCCCAGGACTTCAGCATGTAGGGGCCCGAGCCGGCATCCTCATCTGTGGCCACCTCCAGCCAGCCAGTCCCCCAGTCACCGTCCTGCTCGTGGGCAAGGATCGCGTCCTGGTTCACAATGAACAGCCACGGAAGCGTCGCGAGGAATGGAGCGTAGACCCTGTTGAGCCTGAAGGTGACGGTGTACGGGTCATCGACCGTAGCTTCGGCCACCAGGCCCTCCCATAAGAACGAGTAGCCGTCTTTCAAGGCCAGGACCCGGTCGAGAGAGTACTTGACGTCTTCGGCGGTGAGCTCGGTCCCGTCGTGGAACTTGACTCCTTGTCTCAGATGGAATGTGTACATCAGCCCATCGGGACTGACCGCCCAGGTTTCCGCCAGTTTGGGCTCGATCTCACCCGTCGAAGAAGGGAACACCAAGGCATCATACAGGTTCAGCATGGCGTACGATTCGGTGTAGTCCGTCCCGCGGGCGGGATCGATCGTTCCGAACTCCTGAGTGTGGCTCATCGTGAAGATATTTCGGGCAGCCGCTGCCGTGCTGATGAGGGCCACACCCAACACAACCAACGCCAACATGGTCCATCTACCCAGTCTCATGTTGCGGTACCTCCTTGCTCGGTTCTCCTGAGCTGCTGTGCGCTGTGAGATCTATCTCCGACGTATCACCTCCTTCTTACGTCCCTGCACCTTCTCTGCTCCGTCTTGTGTCCGGTTGCAGAGCCGTCGCTCCTCTCAGCCGTCGTTCAGCGCCTTGATCATCCCGTTGAGGTGAGCGAAGACGATGTCGCGAGCCTCCTTCCCGCTGCCCGATTCCAGTGCGCCAGCAAGGCGATGAAGGTATTCCCGGTTCGTCTTGATCTGCTCCACTAGATCGTCCGGCGATCTGGCCGCCATGACATACGGGAGCATCCGATCGAAAAGACGCATGACCATTTCATTCAGGTATCGTTTCCGGCAGGCGCCGAGCGCGATCTGATGGAATTCGCGATACTGGGCTCGCAGTCTCGGCGCCGATGTGACGGATGGCTTGTCCTTCATCCGTACGAGGATTCTTCTCATTCGATCGAGCTCCTCTTGACTGATCCGCGAAGCAGCGAGCTCAATCGCCCAACCCTCCAGGAGGATGCGCATGCGCAGGATCTCCTCGATCTCGTCCGCCGAGAGCTCCGTCACTCTTACTTCCGTGAAGGGCTCACGGACGAGCAGTCCTTCCGAGATCAATTGCATCAACGCCTCACGGGCAGTCCGCTCGCTGACATCGAGCTCCATCGCGATGTCAACCTGATTGAGCTTGGATCCTGGCTCGAGCCGCCCCTGGACAATCATCCCGCGAAGCGATTCGTAGACGTGATCAGCTCGGGAGACTCGCTGTAGCTGGTCTCGTGCTCCTAATTGCGAGATGGCTTCGCCCTCCCACTGCATGATGCACAATGCATCAATATACATACCGTCTTTCGTCTCGTCAAGAGCGACCAGCCTCCTCGGGAGAGTTGGCGCGATCGAGGCGCGCTCGAGTCGATGGTGAGAAGCCTTTTCCGAACAGCGTTGTGCTATGAGGATCGGTTCGTTGTCGCGTCGTCTCCTGACGTGAGCCGGTGGAATCAGAGTGCATCAGGCTCATCCAACCTCGGTCACGTTCGACAGGGCATTCGGCCGCGTGGGGCAACGAGGGAATCCGATAGGTTCTCCGTCAAGTGGGGCTCTCCGGCTGTCGGCCCCGACCGTGGGAAAGAGACAGCGGCCCCCGATCCACGGCGGGCGGCCTTTGCTCCAAAACCGGCGCATCCGGGCCGACCGAACCGATTCATGAGCCCGCGTCGCGCTTCTCCCTTTGGATCGGGGGAGCGCATTGGGTCGGGCCGGTCCCTGGGGCAGGAGATTCTTCGTCAAGGACGTCCTGGCGAGGCCGTGACGAGCCGCCGAGGACACCGGACGTCAGAAGGCCCTTCCAGCCGTTGCTCTAGTACTCCCAATCGCGAAACGAGTCCCCGAGAACGGCCTTGTCGGGATCCGGAGGGGGTGGATAACAACGTCGACTCTGCGAGAGGCCCATATAGACCAGCGACGTGGCCATCATCAGGCCCGCGACGGCTGGATCGACAACCGGGACTTCGAGTTCCTGCTGAAGCACCTCGGCTTCGGTCGACATGCCCGTGTTTCCCAGGACGATGACGTCGGCGCCATCCTCATCCACGGCCAATCGCGCCTGCTTGAGGATCGCCTGGGCGGTCTGCTCCGGGTGATGCAAATCCAGGACAGGAACACTCGCAAAACGAATGGACGCCACGCGGCCTTGAAACTCGTAGACTCGCAATCGGTCTCTGATCAACCTAGCGGCATGCTCCAGGCTGGCGATGACCGAGATCTTGTCACCGAGGGTGAACGCGTAGAGAACGGCTGATTCCAGGGCACTTGTAACCGGTATGTCAACGAACTCGCGCACGGCGCGCAGCAAAGGATCGGACGCCGCATCAATGACGATGGCATCAAACCCTTCACGCTCGGCTTTGCGCGCCTCAAGAAGCAACGCGCGACCGATCAGCGCTTCGTCCACGCCGCTCTCAAGCGAAAGGGGCCCCTCGTTCAGGCACACGACCTCGAGGTCAACCCCCTGGCGAGCCGCTCGGCGACGCTGTTCGATCTGCGACACGAGGAAGTCCTCGGATGCATTGGGGATGATGATCTTGATTCGCATCAAGTCCCTCCCATACTCGACGAACGTCGCCTCAACGCTCTGCGAGGATCACCGGATGTGTCTTGTCCCTCGACGTGTCCGGGCGAACGAGCCCCGAGGCGACTCATCGACGCACAGCCGGCTGCCTGATCGGGCTCCAGTCCCAAGGACAGTCGTTCGCGATCGATCGTCACCGTGAGGTGTCCCCGCCGCGCCTCTTCCCATCTCGAGCCAGAGAATGAAGCTACCACCCCGAGGCTTCTCATACCGCGACTCTCTCCTCTCATCCCTTCCCGGCCTCACGACGGCACCGAGGCCATTCGACCAAGGCGAGCCATGATACGAAGCAGCGGATTCCTCTCGCAAGCCGACACCACGCTCCCCCATGGACATCGCCGGCTCGACTTCGCGGCACGCGATGGCTAGCTGGTTCGGATCGGGAGCACGCGTTGCAGGAAGAGGCGGCCGTTCTCCCTTCCGCTGAGCCGGTTGAGCCGCTTGACGCCCATCCTCACCTGCTCCATGGCGTCTTCGCTGTGCTTGGCAAGGACGGCCCGGGCGCCCGGGCCGTCGCCGGACGAGAGCGCATCCACCAGCTCCTGATGCGACCGCTGCAGTCGTTCGATGTCGCTCGTCTCTCTGAGATCGAACCCGTCTTTGTCAAGCGAGTAGGGACGCATGAGGTCCCACAGCCGCTTGAGCATGTCGATGAGGTGGGACCGATTGCAGGCGTTGATTGCCGTCCAGTGGAAGTCCCGGTTGTATCCCTGGAACGACGCGGCAGACTGCAGGGCATCGGTGTTGTTCATCTTGGGAATCAGCCTGCGCATTCGATCGAGCTCCTCCGAAGCGATCATGGATGCGGCGATTTCCACAGCCCAGCCCTCCAGCATGGCTCGCATTCGGATGATGTCCTCGATGTCGTCCACCGAGACGCCGACGACTCGGAATTCTCGGTAGGGTTCACGGTTAATCAGCCCTTCTGCGATCAGTCTTGCCAGCGCCTCGCGGACCGTCCGGTCACTCACTCCAAGTGCGCTGGCCAATTCGGCCTGATTCAGTCGCTCGCCCGGACCAAGCCGTCCGTGCAGGACCGCACTGCGAAGAGCTTCGTAGGCCTGGTCCGCGAGACTCTGCTTCTTCTTGAGTTTGCCTACGTTCCCGGATGCCATGAACGCAATTCCATACGCGATGTTTGTTTCTCTCCTGAAGATGGATGCACAATGCATTCTAGGTTTGCCAGCGATGCCTGTCAAGCGGATGCTTCCTGACGGGGCACTCACGGCTCGAGTCGGCATCTCGCGAAAAGCATCGCCGCGCTACGGTTTCATGTCCCCAAACGTGGGCCTATCGGGCTCCCTGCTCTCTGGGGGAGTTCCCAGGACGTGTGCTGCAGCGCTTGAGGTGACGGCCTGATGACCTTCACCCGTGAATCCGGACCCCGGACAAGATGAAAGCCGACCGCGATTCACGTTTACGGGAGGTCGGCCGACATGCGGAAGTCGAGGCTCTCCGAGACCGAGATCGTTCCCGCTGTCAAGCAGGTGGAGATGGGTGTTCCGGTCAAGGAGATCGCACGCAAGTATGGGGACTATGAGAACACCGTCTACCCGCGGTGCAGCGTGAGGTCCGAGAGAACAACGGCCGCGGCGTCTGCCACGGAGAACACTCGCTCGGTACACGCGTCGATCGACTCGCTCGTCTGGACGATTGTCGGATCGGCAGCGGACCCGCAAAGAAACAGATCCTTCTGCAGGCGATGCCGCCTTCGGTGAAGACACCGCTTGCCAGCTCAAGAACACTGCCCGCGGGCACGGTGGCGACGGCCTCGCGGATCGTGGGGAACGCGCAGCCGTCCGGGCCGGCGGTCACGATGAGTGCATCCGCAGCCGGCACCGGTACGCGGACTCGATCCTCCGCCCTGAACGCGGACAGAACGTCCATGCAACGATCGCGATGGCCCACAGGCCGCGCTGACTGAGCCGGTCCTTCACTTCGGTCTCCTTGCATTGCTCGCGGCCTGCCGCAGCGGCGAGCGAGAACGGTCCGATTCGCTCGCAGCCGGCATCACAAGGATCGAGTTCGTCATCCGGTTCGTCCACTATGAGCGATATGCGCGCAGATCGCTCGCAACGGTCGATCGCTGTGAGCGTACTCGACATTGACCGGACAGATTATGATCGATAGACTGTCAATTCGATCGTAAGGAGAGAGCATGCCGCAGCCCGGTCGTCTCATTCGGATGCCCGAAGGGTACTCGGCGTTCGTGCCGGATCCACTGCCACCCGAGATCGAGTGGACTCCGCGACTTGTGCGCGCCTTGTCGGACGCGGATCGCGCGATCGGCCGATTGGCTGGAGAGGGACGCCGGTTGCCGCCCAACCCTCACGTCCTCATGCACCCGTTCGTGGCACGTGAGGCGGTTCTCTCCAGCCGGATCGAGGGGACTCAGGCGACGCTTAGTGAGCTGCTCGCTGCCGAGGCGGGAGCGCGCGTCGATCGCAGCCCCGAGGACCTGCGTGAAGTGGCAGACTACGTCGTCGCCCTTGAGTACGGGATGGAGCGACTGGCCCAGAACGGGATCTCGGTGCAGCTCATGCAGGAGACGCACGGCAAGCTCATGACGGGTGTCAGGGGAGAACGCGCAAGTCCGGGCAGAATCCGAGAACGCCAGAACTGGATCGGGGTCCCCGGTTCGACGCCTCACACGGCGGTCTACGTCCCGCCGCCGCCGAGCGAGCTGAAATCCCTGTTGAAGAGGCTGGAGGGGTTCCTCGAGCAGACGGCCCTTCCGCCTCTCGTGCAGATCGCGCTGGCCCACTACCAGTTCGAGGCGATCCATCCGTTCCTGGATGGAAACGGACGCGTCGGACGCCTCCTCATCCCCCTCTTCCTCCACAAGCGCGGGATCCTCCCCTCCCCGCTTCTCTACTTGAGCGCCTTCTTCGAGGCGACACGCCCGGACTACTACGCGGGCCTGCGCGCGGTGTCGGGAGCAGGGGATTGGGAAAACTGGATTCTGTATTTCGCAAACGGCGTGGCGCGTCAGTCGGAAGACGCGGTCGAGCGAGCGACGCGCATCCTCGAGGTGCTTGACGGGTGGAAGCTCCGCGTTGCGGGCATCGGCTCGGACACGCCGGCGCGCATCGTCGATCTGCTTGCGGGGAACCCGTTCGTCACGGCGGTGGGGGTCTCGGGAAGACTCGGTGTGGCGCGGACGACGGCCGCACGAGGCATCGCGCGGCTCGTTGAGTTTGGCATCCTCGAACCAGCCGACGATCGGCGGCGCAACCGCGCGTACTGCGCCCGCGAGATCCTCGACGTCCTGGAGGCGCCGGCGAAGCTGACGCCCTAGGTGGGACAGAGGTGTAGGATATCGACGGAGGCGTGGCATGGAGAGGCTCACATACGAGGAGATCGTCCGATTCCACGGGCACAGCTGCCCCGGGCTCGCGATCGGCTACCGGATGACGACGGCGGCCCTGGCGGCCCTCGGGGTCGGCGCGCGGAGGACGAAGGCCTCGTGACGATCGTCGAAAACGACGCATGCGACGTCGATGCGGTGCAGTTCGTGGCCGGCTGCAGCTTCGGGAAGGGGAACCTGCTCTTCCGCGACTACGGCGAGCCGGTGATGGAGACCCGACTGCGCGAGGTGGGCGGACGCCTTCTCTACATCCCCTGCGCGCGAGGGGGGCAACCGGCAGAAGGGCCGCGGGAAGGGGACGCGATGCCCGGGACGGACCGGCGCGATGGCTGAGCTTCGCATCT
Source organism: uncultured Thermotogae bacterium (assembly GCA_964530075.1). GTDB lineage: Bacteria > Bipolaricaulota > Bipolaricaulia > UBA7950 > UBA9294 > JANQEA01. The sequence continues at coordinate 10,845 of CAZGXU010000025.1, read as the reverse complement.
CGGCGAAGAACCTGGGCGAGCTGGCCCGGCCGGAGTTCTGCCCGCGGTGCTTCTGGTTGAAGAGCCACGCCAGGTATCTCCCGTTCCAGATCTTCCCGGGGATCTTCAGCTCGATCGACGCGTACACGAAGCGCGTCATTCACGCCTGGATGGATCGCAACGGCGGCGCCCCGTTCGGGCTGGAGAACCTCGGCGACGTCGCCGGCTACGTCGATCCGACGCGCTACTCCCGGTTCATGATGAAGGTGCCGGAGCATGATATCCTGCTCACCGGGGCGCCGGACGAGATCCTCACGTTTCGCGACGGTTCGATCGCGGTCATCGACTACAAGACGGCCAGATTCACGCCCGCGCAGGACAGGCTGATGCCGATGTACGTCGTCCAGCTGAACGGCTATGCAGCGATCGCCGAGCATCAGGGCCTCGGCCGCGTCTCGAAGCTCGCCCTCGTCTACGCCGAGCCCGTAACCGACGAGCGGACGGCCGCTCGGCCCGAGATCCACACCGACGACGGATTCACCATGCCGTTCGCCGTCTCCGTCCATCCGGTCGGACTCGACCTGGGCATGCTGAAACCCCTCTACCGCCGCGCCCGCGAAATCTACGATCTTCCGGAGGCGCCCGAGGGTCGAAAGGGCTGCCAGGATTGTGAGAGGCTCGACCGGCTCATGCTCCTCGCGCGGAAGTTGTAAATGCTCGCACGAGCCTGCCTGGCCTCAACTCCAATCAGGGATTTAGTAGCTCCGTCGCGAAACTTCCTGGCCAGCCGCATCATAGAGCACCGCGGTATCTGGATTGGTGTTGTTCCAGACTGCCTTTGTTGATCCGAAGCTGAAGTTACCCCACTCAGGATGGACCTCATTCGTATACACACGAATGCTCGCGCCAGCTTCCAGGGCGAACGCTGGGAATATGATCTCGGGATAGCCCTCGGAGATGTCAAGAAGCCTCCAACCCGCAAGATCCTGCGGGGCACTACCAAGATTTGAAATCTCGACATACTCGTCGGATTCCGTGCGCGGGACAGCACCATCGTAGTGGATGTACGAGATGACGACGTCTGCTTGATTGGTAGATGACCCCACGGAGTCAACGGGAATACGGGGTGCGAAGTCCATTGAGAGATCCGCGGCCGAGACGCCAAACCCAGTGCCATCTGTCGAAACACGGATTGAGCCTAGCTCGTTGGTCCCGAAAGTGAGGGCTCTCGATTCAGTCAGGCGATCGAGAGTGTCCACTGCCGGATGTCCATACTTGTTGCCCACACCCGCAGAGTAGATCGCAACGATGGGCCGTATGGCCTTCAGGAACTCAGACCCTGTTGAGTACCTCGAACCGTGATGGGCGACCTTCAGGACCTCGATGGGTTCCAGAACTCCCAATTCAAGAAGTATCGCTTCCGCCACGAATCCGATGTCACCGGTGAATAAGAAGTCCACTGTGCCGAAGTGCAGGTACAAGACGATCGAGTCCTCGTTCGCGTCGTTGATGATCTGGAACGGCCCGATGACGTCAATCACGAGGTCGCCGGACTCAACGAGTCTCTCGCAAGGACGTACGATGCGCTCACCGCAGCCCTCCGCGTCGATAGAAGCACGAAAATCTGAGTAGGCGTTGGTGTCGGCTCGTTGGCCATTCGTGACGACCGAACCTACGTCAAACACCCTGAGAACATCATCAAGTCCGCCGATGTGGTCTGAGTGCGGGTGTGTGGCGACGACGAACTCCAGTCTCCCATCAACAACTGGTCTCAGTGCCTCAACGCATGAGCCGTCCGGTCCGCCATCGATGAGGATCTCAAGCTCCCCGTAGTCAATCAGAATCGCATCTCCCTGTCCCACGTTGATGAAGTACACGTCGAGCGTTTCCGCCGTTGAAGCCGTGAAACTCAGAATAGCCGCCAGAACGAGCGCAAATAGATGAGCTCTCCGCATGACCCATCACTCCGCCCCAGCCTACTGACAACATCTGCCAAAGACTAGAAGAGTTAGTCAGAAGAGTGACTCCATTGCATGAGGCCGTAGGTGAAGGCAAACTGGAGCACTGTGAGCGAATCCTGCGGGCCGGTGCTTGGGGTAAGATGAACGCCGGCTGATCGTTGCCGGCGGTCAACGTCGCGGGAGGGGATCGAAGATGGCTCTGAGGCAGACGTATCTGAGCATGAAGAACAAGCTCCCCGCAGGCGCTGAGTATGTACTGGTCATGCGCGGCCGGGCGAACGATGAACTCGCGCCCTCCAAGGAGCTGCTGGACGAGGTCAACCGGCTCAAGAAGGACTTCTCGCCCGACTCGGGATTCGAGTCATCCATCCACTACGCCTGGGCGAAGAGCAACTTCGCCGAACGGTTCTCGGCTCAGATCCGTCGGAGTCAGGAGTCCATGGCTCGACTGCGAGAGCTGTCCGAGAAGGCGAGATCCCAGGAGATCTACCTGATCTGCTACGAGGGCTACGACAAGCCGTGCCATCGCAACCTGCTTCTGAAGATCGCCGAAGAGGAGTTCGGTGCGGACGTGGATTACGCTCCGTTTCTGCCCGAAGGTGGCGGCCCCCGGAAAGACTGAGGGAAAGGCACTCTCCCTCTTCCCATACGCAGCCGTCGAGCGACTCTTATCGTTCGAATCGGTTGGGAAAAGCTTCGAGCCCCGGTGGTCGGGGCACTCCGACGCGTCGGATCATCGAGCTTCCGGTTCGCGGAAGGGGAGCCTCCCAGAATTCCTCCTCCATCTGGACCCGGTTGAGGTACCGGTAGAGCCCGTCCTGGGCCATCAGCTGATCGTGGGCTCCCTGTTCCACGATCCGCCCGTCCTGCAGCACGACGATCTTGTCGGCGCTGCGGATGGTCGAAAGGCGATGGGCGATGACGAGGGTCGTCCGACCGCGCATCAGCCGCTCCAAGGCCTGCTGGATCAACAGCTCGGTCTCGGTGTCGACCGAGGAGGTCGCTTCGTCCAGGATCAGGATCGGCGCGTCTCTCAGCACCGCGCGGGCGATCGCCAGCCGCTGCCGCTGACCGCCGGAGAGCTTGACCCCCCGCTCGCCGATCAGGGTGTCGTACCCGTCGGGAAGCCCCGCGATGAACTCGTGGGCGTTCGCGATCCGCGCGGCCTCGACCATCTCTCGATCCGTGGCCCCCGGGTGGCCGAAAAGGATGTTCTCGCGGACGTTCCCGTGGAAGAGGAAGACCTCCTGGAGGACGATGCTGATCTGCCGGCGGAGGCTCTCCAGCGTCAGGTCGCGGACGTCGTGACCATCAAGGGTGATCGCCCCGTCGCACACATCGTAGAACCGGGGGATCAGCATCGAGAGGGTGGTCTTGCCGACCCCGGTCGGCCCGACGAGCGCCACGACCGATCCCGGCTCGACCTCCAGGTCGACATCCTGCAGAACGATGTCGCCGACGCTGTACCGGAAGCTCACGTTGTCGAAGCGGAGCGCCCCCTCCGCTCGGCCAGGGAGCTCGACGGCGTTCGCCCGCTCGGCCACGTCCGGCTCCTGTTCGAGCAGCTCGACGATCCGGTCGGCCCCGGCGGTCGCCTGCTGGATGCTCTCCCAGACGGTGCTCAACGCCCGCACAGGCTGGTAGAGGAGCTCCAGGTACAGGAAGTAAGCGACCAGATCGGCGATGGGCAACGCCCCGTTCAGCATCAGTTTCCCGCCGAAGTAGATGAGGACGATCGTTCCCAAGGCGGAGGTGAACTCGACGGACGGGTGAAAGACTGCCATCAGCCTCAACGCCCGCAGCAGGGAGTCGCGATAGCGGACGATCCGGCTCCAGATCCGGTCGGCCTCGGTGTCCTCCCGCGTGAACGCCTGGATCTCCCGGATCCCCGAGATGTTGTCGTTCAAGGCCGCGTTCAGCTCCCCGAGCTCGGCCTGGCGCCGGCGAAAGGCGGGACGCACGTAGCGCGCGAACCCCCGCATGGTGAGGACGATCAGCGGGATCGGGATCATGGAGAGGAGGGCGAGCTGCCAGCTCATGCTCGTCAGCACCGCAATGACGCCGATGAACATCAACACGTTGACCAGGACGTCCGGCACGGCGTGGGCGACCAACTGCTCGAGCAGATCGGAGTCGTTCACCGTCCGGGACATGAGCTGTCCGGTCTGCTTGTCCTCGTAGAAGCGCAGCGAGAGGCGCTGAAGGTGGCGATAGACCTCGTCTCGGACGTCGGCGACCACGTGCCAGCCGGCGACGTGGGCTGCGTAGCTCCGGACGAATTGCATCACGGCCCGCACGGCGTAGACCGCCAACGCCAGCAGGGCGAGCCGTGCGATCAGGGACAGCGTCTCCGGGCCTGCCTCCGGGTCCGTGACCGCGGCGATCATCGTCCGGACCAACCACGGGCCGACGAGCTGGATGGCCACGAGGGCGAGCATGCTGAGCATGGTCAGCGTCAGCGGGAGCTTGTAGCGCTTCACGTGGCGGAGCACCGAGCGTAAGGATTTCACTTCCTGACTCCTCCGTTCTCACGGCTCGCCACCGGCTGGACTCGAGCGGGCGACCCGAAGCCCCCGACGGAATGCCCCGGGCTCGGCTCGGATTGTACTCCGGGGAAGTCGATTCCACAGGAGGCGGGTTTCCCCGGGAGTCCTGGAAGAGCCGCCGCCGGAGCCGGGCGATTCGTCCCCGCTCGGCGATCGAGCGTCCGGTTGCGGTAGAATCGTCGCGCGATGTCCGGTCACGTGAGGGATGACACGAGGATCTGTCTCAACTGCGGTGAGCGGGGGGTGCCGAGCGGTGCGGCGGTCTGCCCGCGCTGCGGTGCGCCCACAATCTGGGCGATCGACTTCCGCAACTCCGACGAGCGATTGCTCCGCGAGGCGCCCGCGCTGATCGAGGAGCGGAAGCGCGCCGGGCTGGAAGGTCTGGTCGGCGGACTCGAGTTCCTCGTGATCAACACGGAGCCCGAGCATCAGCGCGGGGCGGTCGACGAGCTGCTGGCGCGGACCGGGCTCGCCCTCGCCGATGCGTTCGAGGACGAAACCGCGCGGACGGTCGTCCTGACCGTGTCGGGCTCGGCCGACGTGCTGTTGACGTCCCGGAAGGGCGGGTCGCCGTTCGCGGCGTTCACGGACCATCCGAAGTCGTCCCGGATGCCGGCCACGCGGTTGGAGACGTTCGTCTTCGCGTGCCCGGACGTCGCCGCCTACGGGCGGATCCAGCGCGGCCGAGGGGTCAACTTCATGACCGAAGCTCCAATTCTGGGCGAGGGGTTCCGCTTTCTCCAGACCGCCCCGTCGCCGTTCACCGGCAACTCGATCGGCCTGATCGAGCGGAGCGGCGGCGGGAGCTCGTATCGTCGGGCGGGGGCCCGCGACCTGGACTGGAGGCCCGACGTATCGAAGCCCGGCTATCTGGCGAACGTCGGGCGGCTCGACCATGCGGCGACCCGCGTGCGCGCGGAGGAGCGCGACGCGGCGATCCTCGAGTTCATCGCGTTGACGAACTACCGGTTCGACTTCGCGATCTACGTGAAATCGCTCAATTCGATCACCAGCGTCGCGCGGCTGTCGGCGGAGGACTTCGCGATGGTGTTCACGTCCGGCATCGGCCCGTTCGTGGACGAGGCGACGTCGGGACCGACGGAGCGGTTCATCCGTGACTACGGGCCCCGGGTTCACCATCTCGCGTGGGACACCGTGGCGATCGACGAGACGTTCGCCGCGCTGAAACGCGACGGGCAGGAGTTCCTCCTCGAGCTGGTCGGCTCGCCGGAAGAAGGATTGAAGCAGACGTTCACCACCATGTCGTCGCACACGCTTCTGGTCAACGAGTACATCCACCGCTACGGCGGATTCGACGGGTTCTTCACCCGCAGCAACGTCACCCGCCTCACCGAGGCGACGACGAAGCAATGAGCAGACGAGGAGGCCGTCCGCACGACGCGTCGGCTCCCGGGGCTTGAGGCTACCCCGCCTCTTCGCGATCCAGGTATCGGATGATCGCGTCGACGACGAGGTAGTTGAGCGATCGATCGCGCCTCTTGGCCAACGCACGGAGGCGTTCGATGACCCGCAGCTTCTGGGCTTTCTCGGGGATGTAGACCGAGATCATCAGCGCGGTTCTCTTTCGCGACATGTCCCCTCCCCTCCGTCGCATTGTGCCGATCTTCGAACCGACGTCAATGGGGGGGCGCTCCGACGTTCACCGGTTGCACCGAAGACGCACACCGCTCGCACACGTTCGACGCCCATTCTGACACGTTCTCGACGGCGAATCGCTCCTGAGGTCGGACGCATTCCACCGAACGAATCAGTTGGTCGCGGTCGAGCGGAAGGGGTAGACATGGACGAAAGGAATGTGATTCGCGGGGGGTTGGTCCTTGTGATCGTAGCCGGCATCGTCGTGGGGGCGAGCTTCTTGGCGAACGCCGATGAAGTGACCCTGGCGCTCAAGTGGCTGCCGCAGGCGCAGTTTGCCGGCTACTACGTCGCGAAGGAGAAGGGTTTCTACGAGGAAGAGGGACTGGACGTGACGATCGTGCCCGCCGGATCCGGAGAGGAGCCGGAGGACCTTGTCGCCTCCGGCTCGGCGGAGTTCGGCGTGACGTGGCTCGGGATCCTCCTCGACGCGCGCGATCAGGGGGTACCGCTGGTCGACATCGCGCAGATCTTCCAGTCGAGCGGGTTCCGGTACATCGCGTGGGCCGATCTGGGGATCGAAAGCCCGGCCGACTTGCGCGGCCGTACGATCGAGGCCTGGCTCGGCGGGAACGAGGTCCCGTTCCTCGCGCTGCTGCGCAAGTACGGGCTCGATCCCGACAGCGACGTGGAGCTGCAGAGTCAGCCGTTCGACATGGATGCGTTCCTGAATCGGAGCGTGGCGGCGGCGGCGGCGATGAGCTACAACGAGCTGAACGTCGTCCGTGAGTCGATCGTCGCCGGGGCTCTCGGCGCCGGTCCGGACGATCTCCGCTCGATGTCCGTCGACGTGTACCGCGCGGCGGAGGCCGCCGTGCGGCCGGACGAACTCCTGACGATCTTCGACGTCAACGACGAGGGCATCGCGATGCTGGAGGACATGATCTTCACCAGCGACCTGTTCCTGAGCAGCGACGCGAATCGCGACATCGCCGTTCGATTCGTCCGCGCGTCGCTCCGTGGTTGGGAATACGCGCGCGATCATCGGTCCGAGGCGATCGATATCGTCCTGGCACAGGATCCGGACGGCACGATGAGCCGCCTCCATCAGTCCCTGATGCTCGACGCGGTGATCGAGCTCATCTGGGGGTCCGGCGAGGAGCTCGGGTATCTCGACCCCGCCCTGTTCGATCGGACGGCGGACATCGCGCTGCAGTTCGGGGTGATCGGGCAGCCGGCGTCGAGCGACGCCTACACGCACGGGATCTGGGAACTGGCGACGAGCGAGTAGGATCCGCAGCCGGCTTCGACTTCGCGGAGAGCGGCGGCCGCGACCCTTCGGTCGTCGTTGCGGGGGCGTCTCTCGCGAGGGATGCTCTATAAGGCTGCGTCATTTCTGCAGGATGGCGGCGAGAACGCGGATGGCCGGACGAAGGAAGCGGGGGGGAATCTTGATCCACGTGCTGTGGGGCCTGGCGGGCGCGTCCCTGCTCTCCTGGATCGGGCTCCTCGTCGGTCGGGGCTTCTTCTGGTGGCCGTCGCCGCGCCTCGAGCCTCCGAAGACGGGCCCGAAGGCGTCCGGCCCGTCGGTCGCCGCCGTGATCCCGGCCCGGAACGAAGCAGAGATCCTCCCGAGGACACTCCCGACGGTCCTCGCCCAGGATCACGCGGGGCCGTTTCGCGTCGCGCTGGTCGACGATCGGAGCGAGGACGGCACGGCATCGGCGGCCCGCGCGGCGGCCGGTGCGCTCTCCGCCGGGGGTCGGCTGGAGATCGTCGCGGGCGAGCCGCTCCCCGAGGGATGGTCGGGGAAGGTCTGGGCGATGCACCAGGGTGAGACCGGAGCGGGGGATCCGAAGTACCTCTGGTTCACCGACGCCGACATCGCTTACGAGCCGTGGGTGGTCCGTGCGCTGGTCGACAGGGCGGAGGCGGGCGGCCTGGATCTCGTCTCGACGATGGCGACGCTGCGAGTCGACTCGGCGTGGGACCGGCTCCTCGTGCCCGCGTTCGTCTACTTCTTCGCCAAGCTCTACCCGTTCCGGTTCGTCGGGAGCCCGCGCCGCCGCGTCGCCGGCGCGGCCGGGGGATGCATCCTGGTCCGTCGGGACGCCCTCCGTCGGGCCGGGGGGATGGCGGCGATCCGCTCGGCGCTGATCGACGACTGCGCCCTCGGTCGGCTGATTAAGCGGGCCGGCGGACGACTCTGGCTCGGATTCTCCCGCGGCGTCCGCAGCGTCCGCATCTACGGCAGCCTGGCGAGCGTCTGGGGAATGGTCGCCCGCTCCGCCTACACCCAGCTCGATCACTCCCCCCTCAAGCTGCTCGGGACGGTCGTCGGGATGCTCTTCCTCTACGCCCTCGCGCCGATCGCCTGCGTCGGCGGGGCGATCGCGGCCGCGGACGGCGCGGCAGGAGCGCTCCCCGTCGCCGCGATCGGAGGCGCGACGTGGGGGCTGATGGCCGCGAGCTTCGTCCCGATCCTACGGCACCACGGCGTCGGGTGGTGGATCGCGCCGCTCCTTCCCGTCGCCGGCGTTCTGTACACCGGGATGACCGTCTCGTCGGCGTGGCGCCACGTCAGGGGCCGGGGCGGGGCGTGGAAGGGCCGGACCTACGGCGACGGGGCCTCCTGAGGGAGCATCGTCCTGGCGCGCCGGATCGCGAGCTCGTTGTACAGCGGCCACGCGGCCATGACCTGCGGGTCCTCGGCCAGCGTCATCGCCGTGGCGAGCAGCTCGTCGTAGAGCGCGTCCTCGCCCACCGGTCCGGCGTAGTGTTCGGCGTAGTTGACGTAGCTTTCGAGGTAGGCGGGATCGATCTCCATCGCCCGCTCGTAGTGGAGGACGGAGTCGTGGCGGGATTTGCCGATGACGAAGTACGCCTGGGCGATCAGCGCTGCCATCGAGCGGTGGGGTGCACCGCCGAAGTAGGTCTCGTCGAGCTCGATCGATCGCTCGTAGGAGGCGAGCACGTCGAGGACCCCGCCGAAGATCGCGGTGATCTGGTGGTAGTTGAGCCACACCCCCAGCGTGTTGCCGTACCAGAAGATCGCCGCGACGTCGCTCGCCGAGCGGAGGGCCGCGCGGAACCCGCGGCTCTCCTCGGTCTCGCCGAAGAGCGGGTCGAGCCGGAGGCTCGCCAGGGCGTAGTCCTTCCCCTTGCCGTACGCCTCCTCCCGCGCCGCCGGCTCGACCAGGTACGCTTCGCCGAGCTCGAAGTAGGCCTCCGCCAGGCGGTCGAGGACCTGCGCTCGCGACGCCGGGTCGTCCTCCGGGATCAGGGGCAGCGCCCGTTCCCACAGGGCGACGGCCGTCTCGAGCCTCTCCCGATAGGCGGCGAACTCGAACGGCCCGGCCCAACGGTCGAACGCCGCGTCCGCCTCGGCGATCAGGGCCCGGACGTCGGGAGCTGCCGTCTCGGGCGCTTCCTGGGAAAGCGCCGCGACATCGACCAGAACGAACGAGAACAGACAGAGCAAGATTCCGGCGCGATTCATCGATGGCATCCTCCTCAAGCGGGCTGCCTTAGGATACCGCATGTCGCCGATCGGGCGGTCGGCATCCGTCCCCTGGGCGGGACGGGCCCACGCGGAGCGGAAACGGGCAGGCCGATCGCGTATCCTCAAGCTCGGTGAGCGAGCATGAGAGGGCCGATGAACGTTCTCGTCTTCACGGAGGGGTCGAGCGAGACGTATCGCGCGCGGCTGGTCGACTCGGCCGAGACGCGGTATGTGTTCTGCGAGTCGGAAGAGGAGGTCGCGGCTCGGATCGAAACGGCTGATGTGATCCTTGGTTCGATCGGCTTCCCGGTGAAGCTCCTATCGCGGGCGGGTCGCCTCCGATGGATCCAAGTGATGGGCGCCGGCGTGGATGCGTTCCTCGCCGGAGCCGACCTTCCGGGGGACGTTCTCCTCACACGCGCCGACGTGTCGTTCGGCGATCAGATTGCCGAGTACGTGATCGGGCATCTGCTTGCGTGGACGCAGCGACTTCGAGATGTCTACCGGCTCCAAGCTGCGCGGCAGTGGGAGCCGCTGGCGGTCGAGTCCCTCCGGGGGCGTACCATGGGCGTTGCCGGGGTCGGCTCCATCGGCCGGGTGGTCGCGCAGCGAGCGCGCGGGATGGGAATGCGGACGACCGGCCTCTTGCGGACCGTTCGGGAGGTCGCGGGGTTCGATGCCTGCTACGGACCGGAGCGCCTCTCCGAGTTCCTCTCCGATCTGGACATCCTCGTCCTCTGCCTGCCGTTGACGCCGGAGACGCGCGGACGGATCGGCCGCGAGGAGTTCGCATGCATGAAGCCGTCGGCGATCCTCGTGAACACATCGCGAGGCGCGATCGTCGACGAGGCGGCTCTGATCGGCGCCCTGCGAGAGAAGATCATCGGCGGCGCGGTTCTCGATGTCTTCACCGAGGAGCCGCTGCCGGAGACAAGCCCTTTCTGGGCGATGGAGAACGTGACGATCACGTCGCATCACTCCGGTCCCAACATCCCCGACGAGATCGTCGATTGCTTCCTGGAGAATCTTGACCACTTCCGACTCGGCGAGCCGCTCCGCGGGCTCGTCGATCCTCGACGGGGATACTGAGCGTCGGGACGCCGATCGGTGGGCTGCGGGTAAGGACGTTCGATGTCCGGGAAGCTGGCGACCCGTTGCGGCCTGGCATGCGAGGGGGGTCGAAGGGCGGATCGAAATCGATCCGGCGTTCGAGGAGGGGCTCGACGACCTCGACGGCTTCTCGCACATCGTCCTTCTGTTC
>CAZGXU010000024.1:0-32355 GCA_964530075.1 uncultured Thermotogae bacterium | reverse complement strand
GCGACCGCTTGACGCCGGACGCCGAGCACGGGTACGATCGTTTTCCGAAGGCCTTCTGGCCGGAGGGGGCAGCGGGTGGAGAACGACGCTCAACGGACGCGCGCGGCGGCTCTTTGCGAGTCGCTTTTCTCTTGGATCGAAGGCAAGCTCGTGGCACGCACGCGGTCTGCCCACTACGCACGTGTCGTCCTCGAAAGCCCCGCACTCCGGGCGTCCGTGGGGGCGGGTCAGTTTGTGCTTGTGCGCTACGGAGAAGACCCCTGCCTTCCTCGCGCCTTCTCCGTGATGTCGCAACGTCCGGGTGCGCTCGAGTTCTTCGTGAAGTCGGAAGGTAGGGTCCGCGAGAAGCTGTGGAACGCGCCGATCGGCACTCCGTTTGACGTCCGAGGTCCGTACGGCGTGCCGTACGCCTCGCGGATCCCGAGCGATCGAACATACCTCCTCGTCGCCGGTGGCAGCGGGGTCGCGCCGATGCTCTGCTTCGCCGAGCAGTGCGCGCACCTGACCACCGGGGGCGTCTACGGCTTCCGAACGGCCGACGCCTGCGACCTCCTACCGAACATCCCGCTGGTCATTGAGGAGGTCACCGGGCTGCAAGCGGCCGACCGGTTGCGCGCCGTTTGGAGACCGGGACTGGGGATCCTGGCCTGCGGCCCGGAGGCGATGCTGCGGATCCTCGCGAACGATTACCGCGGCGTCCCGGACGTCTACGTCTCACTCGAAGCGCGGATCGGCTGCGGCATCGGGACCTGCCTCGGCTGCCGTATCGAGACGGCGGCCGGCCCCAAGCGGATCTGCGTCGACGGACCGCTTTTTCCGATGGAGGACCTCCCGTGGCTGACGTGACGATCCAGCGCTTGGGAAGGCAACTTCGCTCTCCGGTCGTCCTCGCATCCGGACCGTCCGGATTCGGGCTCGAGTTGATCGACGGCGTGGACCTGCGGCAGGTCGGCGCGCTGACGACCAAGACCATCACACCCGAGCCCCGCGCAGGCAATGCGCAGCCCCGTCTGGTCGACTGCCCGGCCGGCGCTCTCAACTCGATCGGGCTCGACAATCCCGGCCTGCGGGCGTTCCAGGAGCAGATCCTCCCGCGGCTCGAGGAGTTGCCCACCCAGGTCATCGTGAGCGTGACCGGGCCCTCGCCGGAAGCGGCGGCCGGCGTCGCGGCCCGTCTGAGCGAGGCGTCCTCTATCGACATGATCGAGCTCAACCTGTCCTGCCCGAACGTCTCCGAGGGCCTGATCGGGGCCGATGCCGACGCCGTGTCCGCCTACGTGAAGGCTGCAAGAGCGGCGTTCGACGGCGTTCTCCTCGCCAAGTTGCCCGGAGACGCAGGCGACCTCCTGTGCGGGACGGAGGCCGCGCTCGAGGCGGGGGCGGACGGCGTGACGCTGATCAACTCCCTCCGCGGGATGCGCATCGATTGGAGCTCGGGGAGACCGTTTCTGAAGAGCATCTTCGGCGGTCTCAGCGGTCCGGCGATCCTTCCGATCGCCCTGGCAAGGGTCTACGACGTGCGACGCGCCTTCCCGGATGCCGTCATCGTGGGCACGGGGGGCGTCGTGGAGTTGGGAAGCCTGGTGGAGATGCTGATGGCGGGAGCCGATCTGGTGGGAATCGGATTCGGTCTGATGGTCGATCCGCAGGTCGCCTGCCGCCTGACCGGCGAGCTTCGCCGCTGGCTGGACGAGCGCGACATCCAGTCGGTGAGCGAGATCCTCGGCATCGCACAGGAGGAGGTTCCCCATGCTCTCTGAGCGGCTGGGCCGCGGACTCGCGGAATCCGACGGGCGGCTGTGTGTGGGGCTCGACCCGCACCCCGGGCTCGTTCCCGCTCGCTTCGGCCGCGGAGCCCGCGGTGTGGGCCGGTTCCTCCGATGGGTGATCCGGGAGACGCGCCCTCACGCTTGTGCGTTCAAACCGAACGCCGCTTTCTTCGAAGCCCTGGGGCCACGCGGCTTGGCCGTCCTTCGCGACACAGCGGCCGCCGTCCACGCGGCCGACCGGCCCGTCATCCTCGACGCGAAGCGCGGGGACATCGCGACCACAGCGGCCGCCTACGCCAAGGCCACCGTGGACGTCGTGGGGGCGGATGCGATCACCGTCGTCCCGTACATGGGGGACGAGGCCGTTCGGCCGTTCTTGGACCGCGGTCTGTTCGCGTTCCTCCTCACGCTGCCGACCAATCGATCGGCCGCCGAGATCGCGTGCTACGGCGCGCCGCCGGTGTGCGTCCGCGTAGCGCAGCTAGCGGACCGCCTCGCGGCCGAGTATCCAGATCAGGTCGGCCTGATTGTCGGCGCGACGCAGCCGGCTTGGGTTTCGGCCGTGCACGCGGCCGCACCCGAGCTGCGTTGGCTGGTTCCCGGAGTCGGCGCACAGGGCGCCGATGTGCAAGCGTTCCTCGATGCGGCCGCGCAGCACGCAGCCATCATCGTCAATGCGTCGCGTGCGATTCTCGGGAGCGCCGATCCCCGCGCCGCGGCGGCTCGCCTCAAGGAGCAGCTCGGAGGGCAGGGCCGTTGACCGACAGCGATCGCTGCCTTCGGATCCTCGCGCGAACCGGCACCATCGAGACGGGCCACTTCCTCCTTTCCTCCGGTCTTCACTCGGCGCAGTACGTGCAGTGCGCGAAGGCACTCGAGCACCCGGCCGACGCCGCCGCGCTCGGCGCCGCGTTGGCGCAACGTCTTGCGGGAGAAAACGTCGATTGGATCGCCTCTCCGCCCCTGGGTGCGCTGCTGATCGGATACGAGGTCGCACGCTCCCTCGGCCGACCATTTCTCTTCCCCGAGCGGACGGACCATCGCACCTTTTCCCTGCGACGAGGGTTCACCCTACGCCCCGCCGAGCGGGTGGCCGTCGTCGAGGATGTCGTCACGACCGGCCGGACGACGGGGGAGCTGATCGCCCTCCTGCGCTCGCTCGGCGCCGACGTCGTGGCATTGGCGGCGATCGTCGACCGCTCACCGGGCCGGGACATCGAAGGCCTTCCCGTCGTCTCGCTCCTCAAGCTGTCCATTCCGACCTACGAGCCGGCTGCCTGCCCCCTGTGTGCTGCCGGGGCCCCGTTGGTGAAGCCGGGGAGCCGCGGAGAGACCGGGAACGCCCGATGATCCGGGTCCGCGTCGTAGAGGAGCATGGTTACGAGTGCGGGCTTCTCGGCCTGTCCCTCTCCTACGGGCGCGACGCCGAGCAGATGGAGGCGGTCGCCCGGCGACTGCGGTTCAAGGGCGACGGGCACAACAAGTTCCTCGAATCGATCGTGGTCTGGCTCGACGTCGACGCCCCGCGCTACTTCTGGCAGCAGTACGACACCTACCGGGTCGGAGTGACGAAGCAGAGCGAGTCGACGATGCATACCCTGACGGCGCGTCCCCTCGTGCAGGCGGACTTCGCGCATCCGATTCCGGATTCCCACCTTTGCTACCTCAACCGGCTGATTGCGAAGGAGGCGTGGGAAGAGGCGAAGCGGATCCTTCCCGAGTCGTTCCTCCAGCGCAGGATCGTTTGTCAGAGCTACCTCTCTCTGCAGCGGGTGATCCGCCAGCGGAGGCATCACAGGCTCTCCGAGTGGTCGATCTTCGTCAGCGAGATCCTCCGCCAAGTGGCCCACCCGGAGCTGCTCGATGAAGAGGGGGAAACGCGATGCCGGGCGGAATCCTGAGCGACCGTGAGATCCGGGAGCTGTGTGACAGGGCGGAACCGATGCTCGACCCGTTCGTGCCTGTGCAGACCGGAAAGCCTTCGTACGGGCTGGGGAGCTATGGGTACGATCTGCGCCTTGGAAGCCGGTTTCTCGTACCGCTGGGCGGCGTGAACGCCATCCTCGACCCGGTCGACTTCCCGGACAGCCACTTCCGCCGGATCGAGGCGGAACGGGTGTTCGAGCTGTCGCCGAACTCCCAGGTGCTGGCGGAGTCCGTCGAGCGCTTCGCGATGCCCGACGACGTCTGCGGCGTTTGCTGGGGGAAGAGCTCGTACGCACGATGCGGCCTCTTGGTCAACGTGACGCCGCTCGAGCCCGGCTGGCGCGGGATCCTCACCATCGAACTCGCCAACGTCTCCCCTCTGCCGATCCGCCTCCACGTCGGGCGGGGCATCGCGCAAGTCGTCTTCTTCCGGGGCGTTCGGCCGGATCGGACCTACGGCGAGAAGGAGTCCGGCGGAAGCTACCAAGACCAGGCCGGTGTGACGCTCCCGAAATAGGGCGCACGGGGCTTCGATCCTGCCGGTTTGCCGGCGGACAGACTTCTGCTTTGAAACGGCCAAAAGCCTGACTCCCCGCCGACCACAGGACGATACGATGAGCGTATCTACCAACTTCGTCGACGAAGAGGGGTGAGAGATCGTGAATGATTTAGGGAAGATTGCGGTGATCGCCGCGATCATGGGAGCGTTGCTTCTGTTCGGGCTTCTGTTGAATCCGCCCGCGGCGGTCGAGCCGGAGCAGCTTGCGCCCGTTGAAGAGCCGACGGCACAGGTCACGGTTCTGCCGCCGACCTCGCTGGAGATGCTCGACCCGATCTACTCGGAGAAGGCGGTCTTCCAGGACGGCACGATTCGGATCGCGTTCAATGCCTCGCACACCGAGGAGGGCGTCGAAAGTCGACTGCCGTTCTGGATCCACAACGTCTCCGACGACGTAGTCAGCATCCTGTGGGATCGCTGCTCGATCCAGCTTCCGTCCGGCAACACGGTCCACGTCATCAACGAGGAGGGGCCCGCCTACGGCGCATCGATCTCGATCGCGCCGGCCGGGGACCTGTTCGACGCCGTGATTCCGGTCACGGAGATCGTCTCGGAGGAGGGGCCGATCGTCTCGACCGGTGTCCTCGATCAAGGGACGTTCACGTTCGTCCTTGCGATCGATCGGGGCGTCCCCGGGACTTCGATGTCCCGCGGCATGGGCACCGCTCGCGGCGATCAGCAGCCCGGGTGCGAGCCGATCGTCACGACGGTCGGGGGTGATCGCGAGGTCGTCTTCTACACATTCCGGTTCGTCATCCGGTAACACGATAGCGGCGGCTTGGCGACGCGGCACGCCTGAGGCCCTTGACGGGACCTCAGGCGTATCCATTTGGCTTCCGAACCGATTTGTCGACTCTCCTTGGTTTGCTGTAGGCTAACACAGAACCCAGGGACCTCAAGGGACACAGGGAGGAGGTGAGCCAAGTGGTCCGGAAGAGCGAAGTGACGACGCTATCGATCTACATTCCGAAGAGCAAGCTGGACAAGAAGCCGATCGAACGCCTAGAGCGTCTCGGGAAGAAGGTCGACCGTTCGATCAACTACCTCGTCGTCGAAGCGATTGTCCAGTACTTGGATCGCGAAGAGAAGAAACGATGAAGCGACCTTCGGACCCCGTGTCGATGGTGAGGACCGTCCAACCGCATCGCGATCCTCTCGGAGAGGTCGGAGATCGTAGTACATCGTGAGCTCGTGCGGATGAGGTCGCGCCGCGAGCGCGGCCGCATTTTCGTACCTTGCCCGGACCCATCCTCTTCCCAACCGATCGAGGCCGGACCGGAACGCCGATCGCGCCGTCTAGCGGTGGAGGTTCCGCGCGGCGACGAACGACAACCCCTTCTCGGTGAGTGCGGTCGCCGTCCGGTTCACCGCGTCGTGCTTATCGAGGTAGTTGCGCTCCAGGGCCGGCATCAGGCCCTGCGCCTCGATCTCGCCTTTCGGCAGGAAGTACTCCAGGATGTCGGACGGGTGATCCCGCCCGGCGTCGATCTCCGGCTTTCCGCCCTCGTGCTTCGCGGAGATATTGGCGACGTGATCGGCCAGCTCGACCAGCTCGTCGGTCCGATCGTAGGGCTGGATGACGATCGACTTCTGCGTCTCGGTGATGTGGTGCTCGAACCGGACATTCCCCTCCAGGCCGAGAGCGCTCCGGATCGCCGCCGCCTTCTCGATCGTCGCGTTGTCCACGGAATTCGCCCAGTTGAACCCGACCAGGGAAGTCGAACCGTCCTCGCGAGCGAACAGCTTCGCGCCGATCAGCGTCCACATAGCGGCGTAGGGATTGTCGTTGCCCATGTAGACCGAGATCTTGAACTCGATGTCGATCCCGAGCTTGTGGAGGAGATAGCCGAGGAGGACCGTCCCGGGGTTGATGTTGAGGACCTGACGGATCCCGTATTCGGTGTAGTAGCCGAGGAGTTCGTCGACCCACTGGAGGGCGTGCTCGTTCGGCTGCCCGACGCCGCCGAAGTAGCCGGTGATCGTCTCCGGACCGCCGAGGTGGATGTTCGAGCCGTCGGTCCCCTTCGTGTCGAGCGTCTCGACGTAGCTCGCGCCGATGATCTGCATCGCGGCAGCGACGGCGAGCGTGTCCCCATTGTCGGCCGTTTGCTCGGCCATGCTGCGGACGCGGATGTATCGTCCCGGCATCAGCTCGCCGGCGGCGATCGCCTGCTTCGCCTCGACGATCAGCCACGGGAAGAACTGCAGCGCGCTGATCTCCAGCGTCACCGCGTGCTCGTCGTCGAACGTCATCCCGTCGACTCGATCCCCGAGGACCTTCCGTCGGAACGCGTCGACCGAAGTGAACGCCCCCGCATCGCGCCGTTCGATCAGCCATTCCACGTCAGCGAGGTACGGCGATCCGGCGGCGGCGAGCCGCTCCATGAGCGTCGGGAGTCGCCGCGCCTCCTCCGCCTTCCGGTTGATCCGGTCCGGCCCGCCGTGCTTCTCGACGATCGCCAGGAACTCGTTGACGACGTCCGAATCGGGATCCAACAGGTAGTCGTTGATCCGGCGGAGATGCGCCTCGCTGATCGCCAGCCGCTCCCGCAAGTCGCTCATCGATCCCTCCCGACCTGCTCGAATTCCTTCTTCAGATCCGGAAATCCTCCCGCCTCGGCCTTCAACATGTGATAGCAGTGCTCGTCGTCGGGGAACGTCCCCGCCTTCACGTCCTTCACGTACTGCCGCATCGCCTCGGTGACGACCTCGGCGACGTTGCAGTATCGCTTGACGAACTTCGGGGTGAACGCCTGGAACTGGCCGATCAGGTCGGAGACGATCAGCAGCTGTCCGTCGCACTCCGGGCCGGCCCCGATGCTCAGCACCGGGATCGACAGCTTCCCTGTGATGAATCCGGCGACCTCCGGCGGGACGGCTTCAAGGAGAAGGAGCTGCGCCCCGGCCTCCTCGATCGCCAGCGCGTCGTCGATCAGCAGCCTGGCCGACGCGATCGTCCGCCCCTGTGCCTTGTGGCCGCCGAGCTGCCCCGAGCTTTGCGGCGTCAGTCCGATGTGCCCGCAGACGACGATCCCCGCATCGAGGATCGCCCGAATCCGCGAGATCACACGCTTCCCCCCCTCGAGTTTCACCGCGTCGACGTTCGCTTCCTTCAGGAAGCGCCCGGCGTTTCGGACGGCGTCCGAGTCGCTCGCTTGATAGCTCATGAACGGCATATCGCCCATTACGAACGTATTCGGAGCGGCCCGCCGGACGGCCTCGCAGTGCACGATGCACTGATCCATCGTCACCGGGATGGTCCCCTCGTACCCGTAGACGCACATCCCGAGGGAGTCCCCGACCAGCAACATGTCCATCCCCGCGGCCTCGGCAAACAGCGCCGTCGGGTAGTCGTACGCCGTCAGCCAAGCGATCTTCTCCCCCGCGGCCTTCATCTTCTGGAGCGTGTGGACGCTGTGCTTCTGCTTCTCGGTCACCGGTCCCCTCCTTCTTGCGGCTATGGCGATCGTTCTCGGTGCTGCTGCGCGTCGTAAAGGCTACAGGCGGACTCCCACCTCTCGCAAGAGAAGGGCGAGACGACAGAGCGGAAGCCCGATCACGTTGGCGTAATCCCCATCGATTCCAGAAATGAACTTGGCCGCAGCGCCCTGAATCGCGTAGGCCCCGGCCTTGTCGCGGTACTCACCGGTGTCGAGGTACGCCTCGATCTCCTCGTCGTCGAGGGGTCGGAACGTGACGCGCGTCTCCTCGCAATGCGTTCGCTCCGCCCCGGTCTCGGTATTCAGCACGCACAGGCCGGTGAGGACGGAGTGGCAGCGGCCGCTGAGGCGCCGGAGCATCCATTCGGCCCGATCGCGCGTCTCCGGCTTTCCGAGGACCTCACCGTCGACCACGACGATCGTGTCGGCACCGATGATCACGCCTCGCTCGGTCCGCCCGGCGGCGCGTGCCTTTGCTTCCGCCGCCTTGACGGCCCGTTCCTCCGGAGCGCCGGTCCCGCCCTCGTCGATTCGGCTCGGCCTGACGACGAAATTGGACGTGAGTCGCGCGAGGAGGTCTCGCCTGCGCGGCGAGTTCGAAGCGAGAATCAGATTCATCGGGCCCTCCGGGCGCGTCCCGCGACCCCGGCATCGCGGGGGCTCCGCTCCACGGGGCGTTCGGCTACGGGTAGTCGACCCCGGACGTCCCGAAGTAAACGGAGAAGGGGAGCGCGCTGTCGACCGACTTTGGAAGCCGGATCACGCCGGCCGCGACCTCGCCGGCCTCCACGCGCTCCGCGTGCAGGAATCCGTCGGTCAACTCGACGAACGAAGCGGAGCTGAAGAAGACGTAGTTCGTCCCCCCCTGCTTGATGTAGAAGTTCCACGGCGAGAACGCCGCGCCCTCGATGGAAAAGGCCCACACCATGACCGCCCCGGTCCCGATCAGCGGCTCGAGCGTGGAGATCAGCTCGGGACCGAGCGCGCTCTCGCGGACCGACTCCTCGAGCCGGACGAAGAGCATTCGCAGCTGCTCCCCGCGGGGTGTGAGAAGCATGACGCGCACAAGCTCCGGATCGAGATCGAGCAGGGACGCCATCGATTCGGCGGAGAACTCGCCGCGCGTCAAGATCCCCTGCAACGTGTCGGTCTCCTCCAGAGGCGCCACGTCGATCGGCTCGTGTGAGGGGGTGGCGGACGGCGCGGCCGGACCGGTCGGGGACGGCGGGGTCGTCGTCCCGATCTCGAATCGGGCCTCCTCCCCGCGGTAGATCAGGTCGAGCGGACGGGTCGAATCGATCGCTCCGTCCAGGAAGAGGATCCCCTCGCTTCCCGAGCCTCGATCGGCGCCGCTCGGATTGACCTCGAACCACCCCGCGGTGAAGCCCGGCGTGATCTCGACCCACGAGCCGCTGGCCGGCGTGAACGACGGCTCGCCGACCTGTCGAACGGAGACCTCAGACGGAGAGAAGCCGGACCGGCTCACGACCTGCTCGACGCTCGGATTGACGTAGAACGCGTTTCGTCCCACGTACGGCAGGAGGGTGGCGCGAAGCTCGGCCGAGATCTTGCTGTCGAACGTCCGCTCGTTGATGAACACGAAGGTCACCGTCAACTCGACCCCGTCCACTTCGGTCTGCACGACGCCGATCAGATCGAGATCGAGGCCCGTCTCCTGAGCGAAGCGCTCCCGCGGATCCGCGTGAACCAGCACCGCGAAAAGGAAAACGAGCAGGGAGGAGACGATGAGCATCCTCCCCGCTCCGGTAGTCTTCGTCACCCTACGCCCCCTCATCCGACGGACGGTGAGACCCTAGCAGGGACCGCCGCACCACCAGCCCGCGAACGCGAAGATCCAGAACGCCCAGAAGAAGGCGAGGAGCAGTCCGCTGGTGATCGTGATGGTGATCATTCTCCACCTCCTGTATACGTGCCACGATAGCATAACCCTCAGTGACTGACAAGGACCCAATGGCGAAAATCGGCCCTCGGACATCTGTCGTCCGGGCGGTCCGCCGAATCCGCCCGAGACGCGGGTCTGGAAGCGATCGATCCGGTTCGCGGATGCGCCGCCGCGGCGAGGAACCCGCGTCTCGATGCGGGCTTCTTCTCTCGAGGCTCAAGGGAGGCCGGAAGGGGATAACGTAAGCGACATCACGGACAGCTGTCTCGGCACGGCTTCCCGGTGCCGGGCCGCTCTTCCCGTCGAGCGACGGCTGACGCGCGCCGCCCGGTCGCGTACCATGGTGCTTGAGATGCAATCGGTGAACACGACGGACCGCCTCGACGCGTTGCTCGACCGCCACCGCGCGATGATTGAGCGTTCGATCGAGCGGTATCGGCTTCCGCTTCACGTCCTCTTCCTCGAGGAGATGGGGGAGAACGCCCGGGGCTTCCAAAGCGTCCTCCGATCGACGTATCCGGAGTCGGTCGTCGCGTTCGCCGTGAAATCGAACCCGTGCCGCGGCGCCGTACGCGCTGCGAAACGCCTCGGTCTCGGCGCGGATGTGGCGTCGGAGTACGAGCTGCAGACCGCGCTGGAAGAGGGGATCGAGCCGGCGGCGATCGTCTGTAACGGGAACGCCAAGTCCGCGGAGTACCTCGACGCGGCCCTCCGCGCCGGCGCGCTGATCGCGCTCGACAACGAGGCCGAGATCGACCTGCTCGAGGATCGGGCCCGCCGGCTGGGCGGGCGGGCCCGGGTCTTGACGCGGTTCCGGGGGATGCCCCTCTCCGGGCTGACCTCCGCCGATCAGACGACGGCCGCCGATTGGACGAAGTTCGGATTCCACTTCGACGATGCCGAACGCATCTTCTCACGGATCGACTCGTCCGACCGGCTCCGCTTCTCCGGCCCATCGGCGCACATCGGCACTCAGATCGCCGACCCCCTCGGCTACGAGCGGCTCGTCGGTCACCTCCTCCGCCTCGCGCGTCTCGCCGTCGACCTCGGCCTTCCCGTCGAATGCGTCGACGTCGGGGGCGGATTCCCGGTGGCGTTCCTCACCGAAGGGGGATGGGCGCGGTTCACCGCCCGCCTCCTCGCGCGGCTTCGGGACGAGGCGCCGGTTTCGGAGGCCGTCACGTGGAACGATCTGCCGATGGGGTATGCGCACGTCTCCGCGTCCGACGACGGGGATCCGCGTTGGATCGGGAAGTCTTACTGGTCCGCGCTCCCCGCAGGTCGGATGCTCGCCCACATCCTCGGTCACCGCTTCGAGGACGGCGCGACGGTCGTCGATCGCCTCGCGGCGCTCGGGCGCCCTCGGCTGATCGTGGAGCCGGGCCGCTCGCTGATGGCCTCCGCCGGGATTACCCTCGCTGAGACGATGAACGTCAAGACGGTCCTCGGGCATCCCGTCGTCTCCCTCGACATGGGGATCAACAACCACGGGACGAATCTGATCTCCCCCGACATCTTCCCCGTGGCCGTCTTGCCGAAACGGCCCGACGATCGTCCCGTCGAGGCGTTCCTTGCCGGACGACTCTGCTTCTCCGGCGACATGATCAGCAAGGCGAAGGTCGAGTTGAACCGCCTCCCGACCCCGGGCGAGCGATGCGTCGTCTATCACACCGGCGCGTACAGCGCCGATCACTTCGCGTCGAACAGCTGCGGCTTTCCCCTGCCGGCGAAGGTCGCGGTCCGCCCGGACGGCGCGGCCGAGTTGTGGCGCGCCCCTCAGGCGTTCACCGACGTCTTCGGGGCCGCGGGGGCCGAGCTCGTTATCGACGAACGTCGGGACGCTTAGGGTCTCGCTGAAACGCGAGAAGGCTCCCGAGACGGAGGCGGAGCGTCGCGGAGAGCGTGTAGAGCACGATCCGCCACTCCGAGTCCGAGGGCATGCCGACGGCGCCCATTCCCGGGACGTCATCGCTCCGCTCCGGCTTGTAGTTGAGTCCGCGGACCAGCACGGCGGGTCGCCGCTCGGTCGTCTGCCCCATCATCAGGCCGGCCATCCCGGCGATCGAGTCGACCACGATGTCGATCCCGCCCGACCGGGGAACGCCGAACAGGTCGTCGCTGAATGTGTCGCGCGTGATCGGGTCGATCCCCGCGTATCCGATCGCCACGTCCTGCGAGCCCATCCGTCCGACCGAAGTGACTGTGTCGGTCAGAATCACCGCGACGTCCACGCCGTACCGCTCGCGGATCTCGTCGCGGATCCCCCGCGCCGTCCCGCACGGGTCGCGGGGAAGGAGCGACACGTACTCATCGGGAGAGTTCGTGTGATCGATCCCCGCCTCGTCCAGATAGGCGGCATGGTTGCGGACGACAAACGTGTAGCTGTTGATCTGCTCGAAACCTTTCCACATCGCCTCGGGATTCGCCGATCGCTCCTCGAGCATCCGCCGCACGCTCTGGATGCGGGTGATCCGCTTCATCGGAATGACGAGGAACACGCTTCCCTGCTCGAGGACGAGCTGGACCTTCCGCGGATCCCTCCCGAACAGGCGGCCGAGGAGGCGCGCCTTCCGGGACGGTACGACATCCGACAGCCGGACGACGCAGCCCGACTCGAAGAAGGAGGTGACCTTCGAACTGACGACCAACACGTCCCGGTCCCTCGGTTCGGTTCCCGAGTCCTCGATCAGTCCCAGGAAGAAGTCGCTGGCCGTCCGCCCGGACGTCTCCTCGGGGCGAATCGCGGCCGCGACGGTCAGCGGGATGAACTCGATCGTCCTCAGCTCGGATTGCATGTGCGGGTCTCCGATCTCCGGCATGCCTCGGCGCCGCCCTCCCTCAGGTGCCGCGCGATTATAGCCGACGCGCCCTCCACAGGCGGGGACACCTTCTCACTCCTGCGGCCGAACCGCCGGAACGCGGATCAGCTGGACGAGCAAGAGAGAGATCCCGGCGATCCCGACCCCGATGAGGAACGTCGCCTGAGAGCCGAGCAGCGCCCAGATCGTTCCCCCGACGATCGGGACGATCACCGCCGAGATGTGGTTGATCGTCGTCTGTGCCGACAAGTTGGTCGTCAGTTCCTCCGGCGTGACCGCGATCTTCTGCAGGTACGTCGTCAGCCCGAGGTTGAACCCGAACAGCATGTTGTCCACGACGAACAGGACGAAGAGGAGCGGCAGAAGACTGACGTATGCATACCCGAGGAAGACCGGGATGAGGAGCGCGAACGCAATCGACAGAATCGTCCGTTCGCCGAGCTTCGGGACGAGCTTGCCGACCTTCTGGTAGACGTACGTGTTGACGAGCGCGTTCACGAGGAACAGGATCGACATCGTCCGCACGTTCACCCCGTAGGTGAGTACGAGGAGAAACGGCGCGAACGTCGTGAAGATATGCCTCCGGCTCCCCATCAGGAACGCGAGCGTGTAGAAGAGCCAGTACTGCTTCCGCAGCCTCACCCGTCGTTTCGGCGGCAGCGCGTACTCGCCCCTCCCGCGGACGAAGAGGACGGCACCGCCGACGGCGACGGCGACCCCGACGATCGAGAACAGCGCCCGATACCCGAGCCGGTCGACCAGCAGGTAGACGGCACCGGTCGCGGCGATCGCGGCGATCGCTCCGAGGCTTCTCAGCTGACCGAGCACCTTCGGGCTCTCCTCCCGTTCGATGCTCATCAGGACGACGCCGCTGCTGCACGGCTCGAAGAAATGGAACCCCAAGCTCATCACGACCGTCGCGACGAGCAGGATCGGGATCGTCGTCGCTTGCCCCGTGAAGACGAGCCCGATCCCGAGGAGAACGAGGCTGAGCGCGATGATCCGAAGCTCCGACATGACCAGCGCCAGGAACGCGAGGAGAAACGCCAGCAGGCCGGGGAGCTCGCGGACCGATTGAATCCAGCCGATCGCCTCGGGGCCGACGCCGATCTTCTCGACGGCGAAGTTGTTGAACATCGCCTGCCAGACCCGATGTCCGAAGTTGAGGAGGAAGCTCGAGGCGATCAGATAGACGAACAGGCCGCGATGCTGCTCGAACAGTCTGCGCATGAACCCCCTCGCGAAGCGGCGTCAGTCTACCCGGAGCCGCCACACGCGTCCATCTCGATCGCGGCCGGCGTTCACCGCCACCGGATGAGGATCGATTCGCGGGCGAACAGCCGGACGGCCAGGTGGAGGGCCACCGCGTCGAGCGCGACGATCCCGAGCGAGAGGACGAGCGTCAGCAACGGGGTGAACCGGACGAGGCCGGTCACCTGGACGCCGATCAGGGCGAAGAGCGGGAGGACGATCAGCACGGCCAGGTTCTGCGCGCCCTTCGCGTCGCTCGCCCGCGACGAGCCGATCGCACCGAGGACGAAGCTGAGGATCGAGATCGCCGGCGTCAGCAGGAAGACCGACAGATACCACGCCGGGCCGACCACCCACCGGAGGAGCGGCCCCCAGCCGAGGAGGGCCGCCAGGAAGACGAAGAGCCCCGTGCTCGCCCAGGCCACGGCGAGGGCCGGGAGCGCGCCGGAGAGGATCTTGCCGAGGAGGAGCTCCCACGTCCGCACCGGCGTCGCGAGGAGCGGCTCCAGGGTTCGCGTGATCTTCTCCTCGACGATGCTCAGGGTGGCGAAGACGTTGGCGACCATCGCCGGGATGGTCAGGACGAAGAATCGGAACTGATCGAGGAGGAGGACGCGGAACCGTGCGACGTCGCCCAACCCTGCGGCGAGAGTCGACGAATCGGGGACGCCGACTGTCAGGAACCTCGGGAGGATCCACGACAGCAGCAACGCCTGGCCGACCAGCATCAGCGGGATGACGGCCACGAACAGGAGGTTGCTCGGCGAGCGCGTCATCAGGAGCCACTCCTTCCGGAGCACGTTGACGATCCGCCGCGCCGTCATGACCCCTCCTTCATCAGGTCGAGGTACACGTCCTCGAGCGTCTTCCGCTCCTCGGCGACCTCGAGGATCTCCCCGCCGAGCTCGACGAGCCGCGCCACGAGGCGGGGCCGGTCCCGATCGATGTCGTCGAGGCGGACCGACAGGGATCCTCTGTCGCCCGGCTCGGCGTCGACCGCCTGCACGAAGGGGAGGTCGCGAAGCGCGACGGCGAACCCGGCTGCGTCCCCCGCGAGGCGGACCCGGACCGCCGGCCGGAAGCGTTCGTCGCGCAGGGAGGCCGGCGTGCCCAGGGCGATCAGCCGGGTGCGAAGGACGGCGATCCGCTCGCAGATCCCCTCCGCCTCGGTCAGGTTATGGGTGCACAGGAGGACCGTCCGCCGCTCCGCGCTCAGCTCGACGATCGACCCGCGGAGGTCCCGCGCCGCCTCCGGGTCGAGGCCGGCCGTCGGTTCGTCGAGGAAGAGGATCCGCGGTCCGTGGAGGAGCGCTCTCGCCAGGGCGAGGCGCTGCTTCATCCCCCCGGAGAACGTGCCGACGCGATCCCGCCGTCGGTCGGCGAGCCCCATCCGGTCCAAGCTTCGCTCCACCGCACCGGGCACGTCGATCCCCGTATAGAACCGGGCGAAGTACGCGAGGTTCTCCTCGGCCGTCAGCCGTTCGTAAAAACCGGGGGACTCGGTGAGGAGTCCGACGATCTCGTGGACGCGTTCGGGCTCCGTGGAGGGGTCGTACCCGCCGACGCGGAGCGACCCGGAGGACGGGGCGATCGTCCCGGCGAGCATCCGGATCGTCGTCGTCTTCCCCGCCCCGTTCGGTCCGAGGAGGCCGACGATCTCCCCCGCCCGCACGTCGAGGCTGAGGCGGTCGACCGCCGTCCGATCGCCGAACCGTCGGGTGAGGTGCTCCGCGTGGATCACGCGCGCGTCCTTCCCCCGTCGACCCGAAATCGCAGCGCGTCCGTCGTCGGGCCGCGCCGCATCGGACCGCGGGAAGCCGCACGACGCACGATCTCTCCCCACTCGGCTTCGTTCTTCTCGATCCGCTGGACGACGCGCAGCTGGCCCCGACAGCGGTTCAGGTTCTCCGTCGGATACGCGACCGGGAACCACCGGTCCCCGACGATGAAGTCCGTCAGGAAGCGGATCCCGAGCTCGAGCGCGATGGTCCACGTCCCCTCGACAATGAGCTCAACTTCCGCTTCGGAGAGCAGGCCGCCGATCTCGGCCAGGTAGCCCCGGACGACGGCGGCGAAGACCTCCGGATCTCGCCCCGGCCGCTCGACCCGCGTCAACGCCGAGCGGGCGCAGTCGGCGATGTCGACCACCGCGGAGCCGGGCATCACCGTATCGAGGTCGATGACGCAGATCCCGCGGCCCGTCCCGTCATCGACGAGGACGTTGCTGATCTTCGTGTCGTTGTGGATCGCCCGGACCGGGAGCCCGCCGGCCGACAGGCGCGCCGCCCGCGCCACGATCGCCTCTCGACGATCCTCGGCGAACGCGAGCTCGTCCCCGACCTCTCCCAGCCGATCGCGCCGGTCGGACCGAGTGGCCTCCCGGAGCGCCCGCAGATGACCGGGCGTATCGTGGAAGCCGGGGAGCGTGATCTCCAGCTCGTGCGGCGGGAAGTCGGCCAGCCATCGGAGGAAGCGTCCGAACGCCCGCGCGACGGTGTAGGCGCGATCCGGGCCGGCCAGCGTCGAATGGGCGGTCGCCCCCTCGATCATCGCGTAGCAGCGCCAAATCTCGCCCTCGCCGTCCCGCAGGAACGCCCCCCCGTCCAACGTCGGGATGAGCTGGAGGACCTCGCGCTCGGGGTCCCGGCCCTCTTCGCGGACCTTGCCCTCGATGTGCCGGATCACCCGTTCGGCGTTCCGGATCACCGCCCCCGGATCGCGGAAGACCCCTCGGTTGATCCGCTGGAGGACGTACCGGCGGCCGTGGTCCGAAGCCGTGCGAACCTCGTACGTCGCGTTGATGTGTCCGTCGCCGAGCGGCGCGACCGACACGATGCGCCCGCCCACCGCGAACCGCTCGGCGACGGACCTCGACCGGGACTCCACGATTACACGCTCCAGAGCGGCGCGGGGTATCGCCCGGCTCCGATCCTCTCCGCGAGCTTCTCCCTCGCCCGGCGCACGTCCTCCCGGAACGTGACGCCGAACCACGTCTCGTCGGTCGGCAACACCCGCACGCGCGCCGTCCCGCCAGCGACGAGTCCTCCGACGATCTCGGGGAGGAAGTACTCGGCCGCCTCGATCTCGCCGGCCCGGCCCGCGAGGAACTCCGGGAAGCCGCGCGACAGCTCGGCGATGAACCCTTCGTCGAACCCCCACATGTTCATCGACACCGGTGCGTCGGGAGGGAGCTCGATCCACGTCTCTCCGTCCTCGGACGAGGTGACGACCCCGTTCCGCTCCGCCACGCGGTGGCGTTCGACGATTTCGAGAAGGAATCCCTCCTCGTCGACGCGGCAGACGCCGCGAGTCACCGGCCCGTGTTCGGTCAGCGTCCTGGAGAGCTCGTACCCGATCAGGGCGTGGTCCGCCCCGCTCCGGACCTCCCGCGCGAGGAATCCGGCGAGCGATTCGAACGCGCCCTCCCCGTAAAAGTCGTCGGCGTTGATGACGCCGAACGGACCGTCGATCAGGTCCCGACAGCTCCAGACCGCGTGTCCCGTCCCCCACGGTTTCACCCGGCCGGCCGGCGGGGTGAAGCCGGGTGGCAGGTCGTCCAACGACTGGACGACGTACTCGATCTCGCATCGCCCGGCGAGGCTGCGGTCGAATCGTTCGCGAAGCCCGGCCTCGATCTCGCGACGCACGACGAAGACGATCCGCTCGAAACCAGCGCGGAGCCCATCGAAAACCGAGTAGTCGATGATCCATTCCCCGTCCGGCCCGATCGGCTCGACCTGCTTCAGACCCCCGTATCGACTCCCGATCCCCGCCGCCATCACCACGAGCGTCAGTCCGTCCACTCTTCCCTCCCGCCCTCCGGGTCCAGCGACCTTGCCTCCTGCCTCCATCTCGTCGCCTCTCCCTCGTCGTCGGACGCCTCCGCGACCTCGCCGAGGAGCCACGCGCAGCGGGCCGCGTCCGCGCGCCACGGCGTTCCCTCGAGGTGCGAGAACGCCTCCTCGAGCCGTTTCCGCGCCGACCGCAGATCTCCTCTCCCCCGGGCAAGACGCCCGAGCTCGACCAGCGCCCGCGCGATGAGGAGCCGGCTGCTCGCCCGCTTCGCGATCCGCAGCCCCTCCTCCGCAAGCTTCTCCCCCTCCTCGTACTCGCCGAGGCGCCCGGCGAGCCGCGCCCTCGCGATCTGCCCGTCGGTCACCATGAACAGGTCCTCGGAAATCCGCGCCGCCAAGCGCTGGCTCTGGTGGTATCGGACCCTCGCGAGATCCCATTTCCCCAGCGACTCCGCAAACCGCGCCTGTGTGGCCAGGTTCAGCGCCTCCCCCCAGTGATCGCCGATCTCCCTCCGGAGCCGGAGGCTCTCCTCGGCCAGCCGCTCGGCCTCCTCCGGATCGACCGGGAATTCGGCGCCGGCGAGCGCATCGATCGTCAGTGCCTCCCCCCACTTGTCGCCGGCCGCCCGATAGTGCGACAGGCTCGCACCAAGACGCTTGCGAACCTCCTCCACGCTGCCGAACGTTTCGGCGTAGCAGGCGATGACGTTCGCCAGCGCGTGGTCGGCGGAGAACGGCTCAACACCGTCGAGGAGGCCCAATCCCTCGCCGATCCACTGGCGCGGTTCGGCCTCCGCGGTGAACTGCGTGAACCATCCGTAGCCCACCTGGAGAAACCCGTCGACCCTCGGATCGTTCGCGCCCTCGAAACAGCGGATCGCATCGAAGAAGGCCCGTGCGCCCTCCTCGAAATGCCCTCGCATGTCGAAGAAGAAGAACATCCCATGGCACGCCCGACGGAGAAGCTCGGCTCGGCCGGCGTTCGCCGCGTGGAGCCAGGCGGCGCGGATATTGGGAAGATCGCGCTGCAGCCGCCGGAGCGCGGCGAGCTGATCCAGCCCCTTCAGTCGCGCGAACGAATCCTCAACGAGCGTGACGAAGTACCCAGCGTGGCGTTCCGCGGCCGCCTCGAAGTCCCCGCCCGTTCTCTGAAGGTTCTCGAGCGAGAACTGCCGGAGGAGTTCGTGGACCTGATACCTCTCCGGGTCGACCCGTCGGATCAGGCACCGCTTGGCCAGCGAGGCGAGGACGGCCGGCGAGCTGTCCGTCGTCCGTTCCGCCGCCTCGATCGTGAAGCCCCCGTGGAAGAGGGCCAGCCGGCAGAGCGAGGTCCGCTCCTCGCGGGAGAGGAGCCTCCACGCCTGTTCGTAGACGGCCCGCAGGTTTCGATGGCGGGCCGGGACGTCCCGATGCGTATGGACGAGGAAGTCGAGGTTCGAGGCGATCCGATCGGCGATTTCTCGCCACGAGAAGACGCCGCGCCACGCGCCGGCCATCTCCAGACCGAGCGGGAACCCCTCGAGCAGCCGCGCCACGCGCGCCATCGCGTGCAGCTCGGGCTCCCGGCTCGTCGATGCCGAATCGACCCGTCGCTCCGCCACCTTCAACAGGCGGATCGCATCGTACTCACCGATCGCCTCGACCGGCACGTCCTCGGCCGGATAGTCGAGCCCGTGCAGCGAGACGACCGTCTCCCCGCCGACGTTGAGCGGGATGTGAGACGTGACGAGACACCGCGTCCGCGGCGCCGCGGAGAGGAGGCGCGTCAGGGTGTCCCCGATCGACGCGATCCCTTCCACTTCGTCGAGAATCAACAGGGTCTGCCGCTCCCGGAGGTAGTCCTCCAGCTCCAACGCGAGGTGCGCACCCTTGTCGCGGGAATGCGGCGTCCCCAGGATCCCAGCGATCGTCGATTCGGCGACTTCCCTTTCGCCCACTGTGCCCAGCGGGATGAAGAAGACCCCGTCCGCCATCTCGTCCTGAAGCTTCCGACCGATCTGCATCGCGAGGCTCGTCTTCCCGATTCCCCCGAGCCCGATCAGGGAGACGAGCCTCGCCTCGCCTCCCCTCAGGAGTCCTGCGACCCGTGCGATGGCGTCCTCCCGGCCGACAAACGGGGTGAGCGCCGCGGGAAGGTTCGTCCTTCGACCGGCCGCCGGTCGTTCCCTCGGTCCGACTTCGGCGTTCCGGATCCGCTCCGCCAGCTCGGTCGTCGCCGTTTCGGGGGAGAGACCGAGCTCCCGATCGAGCGTCCGCTGGCACTCCTCGTAGCTGCGGAGCGCCTCGCCCCGCCGGCCGAGGGCGGCCAGGCCGCGCATCAGGCGGCGATAGGACACCTCGCTCAAACGGTCGACGCGCAGCCAGCGCCTTGCGTGCGCCGCCACGGCGGCCCAGTCCTCCGCCTCGGCGTAGAACGCGGTCAATCGGTCGAGCGTCTCCGTCAGCTCGCGCTGCAGCGCCTCGCGCTCGGCGAACTGCCAGTCGTCGAACCCGTCGGCGTTCGTGACCATGAACCCTTCCATGAACGGCGCCTCCGCGAGGGACACGGCCTCCTCGAGCGTCGGCGCGCACGCGGCGCAGGCCTCCGTCCTCGCGTGTCCTCCCGCCGGACAGTCTCCCGTCAGATCGCGGAATCGGAGGACGTCCACCCACAGAGATCCATCCTCGACGAGCTCGACCGTGCTCCGGTCAGCGCGGAGCAGACGGACGAGAGGGGTCTGCCGAAGGATCCAGAGTACGTTCCGCAGGGCCGAATAGGCCGCCTCCGGACCGGACTCCGGCCAGAGGAGCGCCGCCAGGGCTTCGCGGTGGTGTCGGCTCCGCGTGACCGCGAGATACGAAAGAAGGGCCGTCGCTTTTCGTCGGCCAAGCTGCGTCGATTCTCCGTCGACGTCCAGACGCGGCGTCCCGAACAGGTGAAGCGACACCTCGGTCAACGCTCTCCTCCTTCGTCCTCCGTGCCGCCCGATTCTACCCTGCGCGTCGTTGGATTCGCGACGTCCGAGCGAGTCGGCGATTGGGGGGAGGGGCACGCTGGGCCGGGCGGACGGCTATCGCGCGAGGAGCTCGTTCAGCGGGCGAGCGTCCTCGCGGAGGATCGAGTAGAGGCGCAGGTCCTGACTCTGCCCTCGGTGGAACAGCGCCTTGCGCAGGATCCCCTCGAACGTGAACCCGCACTTCTCCAGCACGCGCTGCGACGCCTCGTTCCCCGGGAGCGTCGTCGCCTGGATCCGGTCGATCCTCTTCGTCGCGAACAGGAAGGCGGCGGCGAGGGAGACGGCCTCGGGCATGTATCCCTTCCCGCGATCGTCCGGTCTGAAGAGACGATACCCGAACTCGTACGCGTTCTGGTACGGCGTCGCCTTGAACATCACGATCTGCCCGAGGATCCGATCCTCGCGATCGGTGATCAAGAGGACGCCGAATTCGTCGCTCCACCAGCCGTCCTCCTGGAAGCGCTTCCTCGAAGCCTGTTCGGACTGCAACTGCACCGGCCAGTAGTCGCCGGCGTCGCGCACGTCCGCCGTCAGCTCGAGAATCGTGTCGAGGTCCGACTCCCTCACGGTTCTCAGGATCACCTTCTCGCCAACGAGCATCGGCCCTCCCTCCGATCTCCTCGGAATACGCGCATTCTATCGGACGAAGCGATCGAACGTGACGTTTGCTCCGTTTGCACGACATCGCTTCACCCAGCTCGCGCGGCCGAAGAGCTCCGTGGGTCACGCAAGCGACTGACAGGTCGGGCAGACGAAACTGGCCGTCGAGCCGGTCTTGATCTTCTCGATCGTCGTCCCGCACTCGGGGCACGGCTTCCCCTCGCGGTAGCCGACGAGCAGGTCGTCGGCGGTGAAGCCGCCGCGGTTTCCGTGCAGGTCGAACTCGTACCACGCCGCCCCGAGGTCGATGCTCCGTCCCAGCTCGTCGCGGATCGCCCGATAGAGCCCCTCGACCTCGCTCTCGGAGAGGGTCGGAATCGCACGAAGCGGATGGAGCCTCGCCCGGAACAGGATGTCGTGCACGTACGCGTTCCCGATCCCGGCGATCTTCGACTGATCGAGGAGGAAGCTCTTGACCCGACCGCGCCGCCCGTCGACGAGTGCACCGAACGCCTCGAGCGATAGATCGAGCGCGTTCGGACCGAGCTTCGCCGTCGGCGGATGCTCGGCGAGCCTCCCCGGCTCGACGTAGTGCGTGTTCCCGAACCACCAGAAGTTCACGACCAGGGCCTCGCCCTTGTCGAGGTCGAACCGGACCCGCCACTTCTCCGGCAATTGGCCCTGCGGAACGAGCAGGAGCTCGCCGCCCATCCCCATGTTGATCAGCAGATGCCCTTGCGAGGTCTCGACGAACAGCCACTTCCCGTGGCACGTCACGCCGACAATGTTCGCCCCGGACAGCCCGCGTTGGAACTCGTCGACCGGCACGTTGAGGCACTTCGGCTGGACGACCTCGATCGAGCGGATCGTCCGGCCGGCCAACTCCTCGTTCATCTCTCGCGCACGACAGACGATCTCCGGCAGTTCGGGCATGGCACCTCCTTCGCTACGGGCCGATTGTACGGCGTGCTGGCCATCCGTGTCCTCCTGCGGGCATAATGGTCCCACAGGCCATAGGAAGACGAAAGGTCGACGATGGGACGCGAGGAGAAGCGACAACGGGAACGGATCGTCAAGCAGCTCGAACGGCGTCTGCGCCGGAAGCCGTCCGAAGAGGAGATCGAGAAGGCGCTCGCCGAACTCCGCGAGACGCGATGGAAGAAATCCGGGCGAGGGGCGGAACGGTAGGTCGCCAGCGTGGCAAAGCGCTGAACGAGTAGGGACCCATGCCCGCACGGGATTCGAGCGCCAACCTACGTCTGCCGTCGAACACGGCAAACATCGACCAGCAAGCGCTCGACGATTGCTTGCTGGTGTCCACTATACTCGCCCCATGCCTCCAAGAGCTCTGATCGTCGACAACGCGGTCCATCGGTTTCTGTTCCAGCCGGCGTGGCACTGGAAGGCGCACCTGAAGGGGGTCGAAACCCGGACGGCCAACGTACCGTCCGGCGAGTCGATTCCGCCGCTCGATTGGTTCACCCACATCATCCTGACCGGCTCGGAGGCGTCGATCCTCGCGCCGAAGCCGTGGTTCGAAACGGAGGCGGAGCTGATCCGCGACGCGGCCGACCGGGGGGTTCCGATGCTCGGATCCTGTTTCGGGCATGAGATGCTCGTCTACGCGCTGTCAGGGCCCGAGTACCTGCATCCGGCCGACCCGCCGGAGGTCGGCTGGGCCGAGATCGAGATGGTCGCACCCGACCCGCTGTTCGACGGGCTTCCCAACCCTTGGTCGACGTTCGTCTTCCACTTCGACGAGGCCGTCGATCCGCCCCCACCATGGCGGACGCTCGGGCGGACCGCGCATTGCGATACGCACGTCCTGCGCTACGACGACCGTCCCGTCTGGGGGATTCAGGCGCACCCGGAGATCTCGTCCCGGAAGGCGAAGCTCTTCCTTCGCTTCACCCTGCTCTTTGGCCTCCGACCGGCGCGCCAGATCCTTCGCGCCCTCCGGAACGTCCCGCCGCGGAACGAGGTGGCCGATATGGTCGTCCGGCGGTTCCTGGAGACCTGATCCGATCCTGCCGGCTACTCCTCCTCGACACCCAGGAACGCGCGCCAGCCCTTCAGATAGGTCAGCGTCCTCGAGGCCGACATCATGCAGTGTCCGGACGATCCTCCAGTGTGCCAATCGCAGATCGCTTCGACAAGACCTTCGGTGCCGTGCTCCCCGACGAGGTAGGCGATGAAGCTGGTGCCAAGGGCGGTATACGTGTCGGCATCGACGTCGAACACGAGCGGATTCACGTCCGCCACCGTCGGAAGCCCTTCGGCCGCCGCATACTCCATCGCGACGGCGATCCGGTCGTCACCGCCCAGAAGCCGGCTGGCCGTGAACCCACCGATCCCAGCTAGGACCAACCTGGGCAGGCCGAACGGCGTGCAGTCGCAGATCTCCGGGATCTCCAGCGCGCGGGTGAGCAGCCACTCGGCCGCGGCCTCCACCAACTGCTCCTGCCACCGCGCCGCGGAGCAGGCGAACGCGACCGACAACGCCGTCAGGTT
This sequence comes from uncultured Thermotogae bacterium, assembly GCA_964530075.1. Classification (GTDB taxonomy): domain Bacteria; phylum Bipolaricaulota; class Bipolaricaulia; order UBA7950; family UBA9294; genus JANQEA01. The sequence goes on along the minus strand of CAZGXU010000024.1, from coordinate 8,787 downwards.
CCCGAGCCAATCCACCGCCTCGATCGGCGTCGGATCCTCATCGAAGGAGCTGGGCTGAGGAGGGACGCCGTAGACCAGCGTGACCGGCTCCACCTGCGCCCCGGTCCCCTCGGCCAACGCCTCGGCATCCGGGAACACGACGACCACGATCGGGGGCAACAGAGCCCCTTCCCATTGAAGCGCTCGGAGGTCGACCGGCCTGCCGCCGGCCGGATCGCCCTTCCGAGCGACGCGTCCCTCCGCGATCGTCTCCGGGGGCGAGAAGCCCCACAAAGCGAAGACGCCTTCGAACAGCTCGGTCGCCGTCGCCGCGATGCCCTCCAGATCCTCCGGGGCCGGCTCCACCCACGCAATCGCCCCGTACTCCCACGCGGTCAGGGCGTACGGCCCACCGGGCGATCGACGCGTCAGGAGCAGCACGAGGACGAGCGCCACGGCCGCGGCGGCGACGACGGTGAGGGCAATCCACATCCTCCGCCTACTGCGCATCGCTTCCCACCCTTCCGACGGTTGAGCCGACTCGGGTCGTCATGCCGAAACCGATCGCGGCGATGACTCCGATCGCGGCGATGATCCCCCACAGGGCGATCGGCGTCGCGTTCAGAGCGTCGAACAAGACCCCGCCGACGAACGGGCCGAGCGACCAACCGATCGCCTCGGTCAGGCCGAACAGCCCCATGTACCGGCCGACCCGCGCCTCCGGCGCCATATTCGCCACCGCCGCCATCGACGTCGGCGAGAACGTCACCTCGCCGAGCGTGATCACGACCATCGACCCGATCAGGAACGGGAACGCGGAGGCAAGGGAGACCGAGAAGTACCCGAGCGCGTACAGGACGCAGCCGAGCGCGAGCCCCCAGCGGACGCCGATCCGGTTCGACAACCGCGCCGCCGGCCACTGGAAGAGCACGACCGCGATCCCGTTGACTGTGAACAGGATCCCGAGCTGCGCCTCGGCGATCCCCACGACTTGCGTCGAGAAGACGGCCAGCGTGGTCGAGAATTGCCCCATCACGACGAACAGCATCGCACTCCATCCGCAGAAGACGAGGAATCGCAGATCGCGCGCTACGTCGAGAACGCGCCGAAGCGAGAACTGCGCCGTCTCCGGCACACGGATCGATTCGCTGGTGAAGAAGATCAGCAGCAGCAGGCCGATCAGGCTGGCGAAGGCCGTCAGCAGGAAGAGCGAGGCGTACGACGTCGCGACGAGGAATCCGCCGATCGCCGGACCGATCGCCCATCCGGCGTTCGAGCCGATCCGGAAGAGCGCGTACGCCTCAACGCGCCGCTCTGGTTCGACGACGTCGGCGACCATCGCGGAGAGCCCCGGTCGGACCATCGCCCCGAAGAGACGAACCCCGACGAACACGGCCCCGACGACGAGCGCCGGAGCGCGGATGTGGATCACGTAGGCCATCAATCCGAACACGAGCACGCGCGCCGCCATCCCGAAGACGAGCAACGGCCGACGCCCGACGCGATCGGCGATCTCGCCGCCGATGATCCGGCCTCCGGCGGCGACAAGCGCGGAGACAAGCATGATTGTCCCGACGTAGGTCATCGAGACGCCGAGGACGTTGTGCAGGAAGATGCTGACGAACGGCATCGCCGCGCCGAAGCCGATGGCGACAACCAACTGGACGCCGAAGAGCGTCCAGAAGCGTCGATCGTAGCGCGACAACGTTTCGAACAGCCTCTCTCGAATCCTCATCACCGCTTGGTTCCTCTCCAACAGCGGAGAAGAGCGGACCTCCACCGGCTAGAGCATGAGATACCCGGCCTTGGCCAGCAGCTCGACGCCGCGCTCCGCGTCGGCCGCGGTGAACGGCCGGTCAAAGTCGAGCATCAGGCGCAGCGCAATCTCGCCGACGTCGCGCATTCCGTTGCACAGGTTGACCAGCGACTCGACGACCGCTCGATGGTTCGCCGACAGCTTCTCATCGAGGAACGCCCTCTCCTGTTCGGTGAATCCGTCGACGATTGCGGAGCGGACCGGACCGTCGAGTGCCCGGCGCGGGCGGGGCGCCACGGGCGCCTCGTTCCGCGGAAGCGAACCTGCGAGGGCCGTCTCGATCGACCCCAGGATTCCGACGTGGCTCGCTGCATCCCACGTGGTCCCCACCAGTCGCCGGAGCGCCTCCACCCGCGCCTCCTCGATCGTCCGCGCGGCCGCGAGGAGACGGCGCCCGTCCTGCGGCTCGATCCGCCGCGTCAGCGCACCGGCACGGGCCAGCTCCCGGCCGCCGAACGCGAGGAGCCACTCGCCGAGGAGCGGTCCCTCGTCGGGGGCCCACGTCGGCAGCGCCGCGAGGGCCGCCGCCAGCAGTCCGACGTGCTTCAGCCGCGTCGGATCGACTCGCTCGGTCGTGTCCAGGCTCGTGTGCCAATAAGGGTCGTCGTGCCCGAGCATGACGGCGGGGAGCCCGTGGGGCGACGCCTGGAAGACCAAGTGGTCGCTCCCGCCGCTCGGAGAATCGAGGATCCAGTGAAGCGGCCGTCGGGAGCCCTCCGATGAGAGGGCCGCCTCGTCCTCCGCGATCCGCGACAGGATCGGCTCGAAGCAGGCGTTCAGATAGGTCGGTCGGGCGTTCGGCGCGCGGAAGACGCGGAGCGGCTCGCCGAGGACCTCGGGGGACTGCCCGACCATGTCGAGGTTGACCGCGAAGTGGACGTCCCGCAGCCTCTCGGCGTTCGCCGCCGCCCATGGAATCGTCCCGTTGAACTCCGGGACCCACAGGAAGCGCACTCCGCCCCTCAGCGGTTGGACGCGCGAGATCTCGTTCAACACCCGCGCGATCTCGATCAGCAGCCCGCTCCCCGACGCGTTGTCGTTCGCGGACGGGCGCGGATGGCAGAGATGCGCGACCAGAAGGACCGCGCCCGCCGACGGGTCCGTTCCGGGGATCTCCGCTTCCAGAACCTGCATCGATCCCGAGAAGTAGTCGGCGTCGACCTCGCCCTCCAACCGCACCGGACCCTTCGCCAGCTGTCCGATCAAGCGTTCGGCAGCCCGCCGGCAGATCGAGAAGCCGATCGGCGTCGCGTCGAGCTCGTCCGCCTTGGGGAAGAGCCCGGCGTACTGAACCAGATCGTACGACGCTGCGGCCCGCTCTGAGTCCGGATAGAGAACCAGCCCGGCGGCCCCCTTCCCACGGATCCACTTCACGACCTCCGTCGCCCGTCCGCGCGCGAGGACGAAGCGTCCCGTCAGATCGAGTCCGCCGACGTCCTCGGGCGCCGTTCCCTTCCCGACGTGGATCAGCTCTCCCACGGCACACCCGCCGGCCGACTGGCCGAGGACCGAGGTGGGCACCTCTTCGAAGGAGCAGAGGGTGCGCTCCTCGGGCTCGATCTGGCGGAGAGTCCCCGAACGGATCCGCCAGGCGATCGGGGCCGTCCATCCGTACGTCTCCGTCCGCCCGTCCGCAGGGAAGGACGAGACCGAGCCGTCGATGCCGAACCGGCGGAGCGCCTCCCGAACGTAGTCGATCGCCTCGTCGTAGCCCGGAGACGCCTGGATCCTGTGGTATCGGGCGATCTCCGCGACATAGGACTTCGCGCGCGCGCCGGAGATCGCGCCAATGAGTTCCAGCAGCAACGAACCGAACCGCATCATACCCTCCTCGATGTCGCGAGATTCTATCGGTCGGCGTCTTCCACTTCGAGGACTCAGCCGCAGGGTCTGGAAGGAGTTCTTGGCCTGGTACGAGGACAAGCACGCGGACCTCCCGGCCTGTCAGGTCCAATACCGGCTTGCGTCCCGCGGGATTCAGAGGAGGCCGGGCCGATCCGACCGGCCTTCGAGCACGCGCTCCAGAACCCGCCTTCGCCTCGCCGCGTAGTCGCCGCGCGACGCCTTCCCGACGACCCTTCGGCAGGCGGGCTGAGCGTATTCCAGCTCCGCGTTCGCCGACGGGGTCCCCACCTCCAGCAGCGCGAGGAGGGTGTAGTAGAACGGGAACCGCCGCCATCGGCCGGCCCCGTCGCGATGCGCACCGAGGACCCGGAGATGGTCCTCGATCCATTTCCGACGATTCCCACTCCGGTCGGACGCGGCGTCCCGCATGTAGGCGATCGACGAATGGGCGCACTCGCCGACGACGCAGTGCGAGGCGGCGAAGCATGCGTGACGGATCGCGGCTTCCGTCCGCGACAACGCGGTTCGGACGTCCGCCCGCCGGCCGGCAAGTCGTGAGAGGATCCTCGCCGATTCGAGCGTCAGCACGTTTCGGGTCGCGACGCGGGTCCGAAGGCGCTCCCCCGTGAACAGGCGAACACCCGCCTCGTATTCCGCGGGGAACGGCACGAACATCCCCCCGCCGCGTCCGGATGGGATCTGACGCCCGAGGAAGAGCGCGACGGCGGCGTCGCGCTCCTCCGGCGAGAGCGAATCGCCTTCGACCAACCGGGCGTCGATCGCGTCGATCGTCTCGCTGAGGCTCGCGCTGCCGATCCGCATCTCGCCCTTCCTCTCCTTCGCGTCCAGCCTGCCGAACGAGCGTCTCCGAGCCGTTGCAGTTCGTGCCTCGGTCGGCGCCGGACCCTCGCGAAGCGGATCGCACCTCCGTACAATCCGCGCCGAGACGGAGGGGAGATGGACAAGGAGATTGTCGTCCTGGGGAGCGGCCGCGTCGGGAGCGCGATCGCCGCCGACCTGGCGAGGGACGAGGCGTTCCAGGTCCGGGTTGCCGACCGCGACGCCGGTCGCCTGGCGGACCTTCGTGAACGCCACGGGGTCCGCGGGGAGCGGGTCGACTTCTCCCTCCCGAGCACGGTGGCGCGGGCGATCGACGGCGCCGACCTCGTCGTCAGCGCCGTCCCCGGCTTCCTCGGGTTCCGCACCCTCCGCGCGGTCATCGAGGCGGGGATCGACGCCGTGGACATCGCGTTCTTTTCCGAGGATCCGTTCGAGCTCGACGCCCTGGCCCGGGAGAACGGCGTCCGCGCGGTCGTCGATTGCGGCGTCGCGCCGGGGATGAGCAACCTCCTCGTCGGGCACGTCGACGGTCTTCTCGATCGCACCGACGCGGTCGCGATCTACGTCGGCGGCCTTCCTGCCGAGCCGACCCCTCCCTACGAGTATCGGGCCGTCTTCTCGCCGATCGACGTCATCGAGGAGTACACCCGGCCGGCGCGCCTGGTCGCGAACGGCCGACCGATCACCAAGCCGGCGTTGAGCGACCTGGAGCTGCTCGACATCGAAGGGGTCGGCACCCTCGAGGCGTTCGTCACCGACGGCCTCCGGACCCTCGTCCGCACGATCGACGCCCCCAACATGGTGGAGAAGACCCTCCGGTATCCGGGGCACGCCGAGAAGATGAGGCTCCTCCGCGACACGGGGTTCCTCTCCGAGGAGCCGATCGAGATCGGCGGCCGAGAGATCCGGCCGATCGACTTGACCGCGGCGCTCCTCTTTCCGATCTGGGAGACGAGGGAGGGCGAGGCGGACCTGACGGCGATGCGGGTCCGGGTCGACGGAACCGTCGGCGGACGGCGGACCCGCTACACGTACGATCTGCTCGATCGATACGATCCCATCACCCGGACCACGTCGATGGCGCGGACGACCGGCTACACCGCGACGACGGTCGCGCGCCTCCTGACGAGCGGGTTGTGGGAGCGGGCCGGGATCGTCCCACCGGAATTCATCGGGCGGGACCCGGAATCCGTCGAGTTCGTCCTCGCCGGGCTGCGCGAGCGGGGGATCGGCTACCGGGAGACCGTCGCACCCCTCGCCTAGCACGAGGAGGAGACCACGAACGCACATCTCGTCGAACGGCTCGGAGCCTATCTACGATATCACGACCTCCCGGGCCGCGATCCGGCCTGCGTCTTCCTACACGGCCTCGGCTCCGCCTCGTCCTCGTACTTCCCGCTGGCCGCCGCTCATCCGCGACTCCGCGACCGCCGGTCGCTTCTGATCGACTTCCTCGGCCACGGGTACAGCGATCGACCGGACGGCTTCGATTACACCATGGAGGGACAGGCCGAGATCGTCGACGCGCTCCTGCGAAGCGCGAACGTCCCCGGATGCGTCCTGGTTGGCCACAGCATGGGCGGATCGATCGCCGTTTTGGTGGCCGCCGCTGCTCCGGGGCTCGTCGGTCGATTGATCGTCGCCGAGGGGAACCTCGACCCGGGGCCCGGGGCGGCCAGCGGCCAGATTACCTCGATGATCGAGGAGGAGTTCATCGCCCGCGGTCACGCCGAGTTCGTCAGGCAGATCCGGAGCGCCGGGTTCCCCGACTACGCCGGGACGCTGCAGGCGGCCGACCCGGCGGCCCTGTACCGAAGCGCCGTCTCGCTGATCGCGGAGCGACGTCCGACGTACCGCGAGCGGTTGGCCCGGCTGACGATTCCGCGCACCTTTCTCTACGGCGAGAAGAACGTTCCCAACCCGGACATGGAGAGGCTGTCCTCGGACGGCGTCGACGTCCGCGTGATCCCGCGCTCGGGACACGACATGATGGTCGACAATCCGGATGGGTTCGCCGAGGCCGTCGCCGACGCGATCGAGAACCGACGTTGACCCGTCCGTCCGCTGGACCGTCCCCGGCGATTCACCTACCATGCTTCGTCCGGTCCTCGATGCCGGGCGGTGGTGCATGAGGAGGAGGGACGATGAAACGGATGTGGGGAACGCTCGCTGTCGTCGTTCTCGTAGGGGCGATGTCGGTGCTGGGGCATGCCGATGCGCAGACCGCGACGAGCTATGACATTCGGGTCACCCTCGATCCGACGACGCAGACGCTCGTCGGGTCCGAGCGGGTCGACTACGTCAACGATACCGGGGAAACGCTCGATCAGGTCCTTTTCTGTCTGATCGGCAATTGGGGCGCCGAGCCGAATCCGTACCTCCACCCGGCGCTGCTCGATCCCCAGTACGTCGCGGGGTTCGATCCGACCTGGACCCGGATCCACCGCGTGACCGACGGTTCCGGAGAACCGCTGACCTACCATCTGGAGCCGCTCCCCCCGGCGATGCAGACCTACTCGCTCGACGATGGGTTCCTCGTCGTCGATCTCCCCGTCCCTCTCGATCCGGGCGATCGGACCACGCTCGACGTCGAATTCGAGACGAGATTCGCCCGCGCGCTCACCCTCGACAACTCCGTCTACCGCGACACGTACACCTGGCGATTCGGGTGGAACCCGATCGCCGTCTCCCCGGCCGCCCGCGAAGGCGGGTTCGTCCTTCCGGCCGCAGGGTATCGCGTCGAGCTGGCCGCGCCCGAGGACTACCGCGTCTTCGGCGGAGCGGATCGGCAGGCGGAACTGGAGACAGTCGCCGGGTTGACGACCTACGAGATGACCAACGACCGGCTCGCGCGATCCGTCCCTCTCGCGATCGGACCGGACCTCGAGGCCGTCTCGTCGATCTGGAACGGCGTCGACCTCCAGGCGGTCTACCTCCCCGGCGGCGAGACGTTCGCGCGGCTCGCCCTCTCCTACGCGGCCGAGATCCTCACGTCGTACGCCGACCGCTTCGGCCCGTTTGGGTATCGGCGCCTCGTCCTCGTCGAGAACCCGGCGCCGGGGTTCTATGGGATGGCCGCCGACGGAATGGTCATCCTCGGACGGAGCGCTGCGCTGCTGAAGGACATGCCCGCGCTTGGCACCTACGACCGGCTGATCGAGTACCTGCTCGCTCACGAAACCGCCCACCTCTGGTGGGGGATCGGCATCGGCGCCGACTTCGATGCCGAGAACTGGATCTCCGAGGGGTTCGCCGAGTACCTGTCGATCGGCTACTTCGAGGAGAAGCACGGTGCGTTCGAGCCGAACCTGCTGCCGCAGCTTCAGAACGGCCTGATCGAGGACGTCATCCGGGACGAATTCGGCTACTTGAACCTGCGGCAGCACCTCTCCGAACTGCCGTACATCGACCTCCTTCGCCTCGACTTCGATGAGGCGATCGTCAAGCCGCTGACCGAGGTCGTCTATTTGAACGGACAGTCGGTTCGGATCTACAAGAAGGGGTATCTGGTCCTCCGGGCGCTCGAGTCGGTCGTCGGCAAGGAGACGCTCCGGGACGTCCTCGTCGAGGCGAACGTCGCGTGGCGGGGAAGGACCCTGAGCGTCGACCGGTTTCGACGCCTTGCGGAGGACGTTTCGGGGACCGACCTGTCCGGCTTCTTCGACGACTGGCTCTACGGGGACGCGCGGCTCGACATCGCCGTCGACGGGTTCGACGCCGTCGAGTCCGAGGGCGGACTCACGACGACGGTCCGGCTCAGGCGCGAGGGAGCGGGACTCCCCGTCGAGATCCGCGTCACGCTCGCCGACGGATCGACGGTCCGCCGGCTCTGGGACGCTACCTCGGCGGAGGACACCGTCGTCATCGAGAGCGCGTCCCCCGTCGTCCGCGTGGATGCCGACCCGGACGAGATGCTCCCGGACGCCGACCGATTCAACAACCACTACCCGCGGCGGATCCTCGTCGACCACCCGTTCCGCTCCGAGGACGCCCCCCCGATCGGGATCCCGCTCGATGCGTACGTGGTCGACGTCACACCGGTCGGGATCTCGGGCGGTTTCCGGGACGACCACCGCTGGAGCCTGATCGCGATGCCGCATCTGGAGGCGGACACGGCGTTCAGTGAGCTCGCCGACGTGTTCGAATCGTGGGACGTCGTCGCCCAGTTCGCCGCCGACGTCAACCGGCGACTGTCGTTCTCGGCGCTCGCGTCGGTGACCGCCCTCGACGTCGCCGACGCCTCCGGGGAGCTCGACGCGTGGTTCACCGTGCAGACCCGCGCGTCGAGCTCCCCGGAGGCGTCGGCG